>NZ_JBWCAM010000003.1:10883-49627 GCF_056175065.1 Pseudomonas sp. JC1203 | reverse complement strand
GCGGCCCGCGCGCCGCGGGGGGGGGGGGGGGGGGGGGGGGGGCCCGCCCCCCCCCCCCCCCCGCCCCCCCCCCCCCCCCCCCCCCGCGTCCGGCGGCTCACCCGCGCTTGGGCAACTTCCAGCTGGGCCGAATGAAGTGGCAGGTATACCCGTTCGGAATCCGCTCCAGGTAATCCTGGTGCTCCGGCTCGGCCTCCCAGAACGGTCCCGCCGGCTCGATCTCGGTCACCACGCGCCCTGGCCACAACCCTGAGGCGTTCACATCGGCCTCGGTGTCCTCGGCAATGTCACGCTGCTGCTCGTTGAGGTAATAGATCGCCGAACGGTAGCTGGGCCCGCGGTCATTGCCCTGGCGGTTGGGGGTGGTGGGGTCGTGGATCTGGAAGAAGAATTCGAGAATCTGCCGGTAGCTGATGCGGGCGGGGTCGAAGACGATCTCGATGGCCTCGGCGTGGTCGCCGTGGTTGCGGTACGTGGCGTTGGGCACGTCGCCGCCGGTGTAGCCCACGCGCGTGGCGAGCACGCCGGGGTAGCGGCGCAGCAGGTCCTGCATGCCCCAGAAGCAGCCGCCGGCGAGAATCGCGGTTTCGGTTTGGGTGGTCATGGTGCGGTCCTTCCCCTGTTCAGGTGGTTGCCCATTGTAATGCGGGCGATTGCCGCGTTTGCAAGGGGGCGCTATGCCAGGTTCGCCGCCGTCTCGATAACCAGATTACGCAACCACGCCAAGCCCGGGTCATGCTGCTGGTACCTGTTCCACTGCAGGCTGATGGTCATCTGCGGTGCCGCCCACGGCGTAGGCAGAATGCGCAGCGGCAGGTACTGCGCCCAGCGCTGGGCCAGGCGCTTGTGCATGGTGGCGATGCGCGGGGTGCCGATCAGGTAGGGCGGCACGCTGTTGAAGGTGTGGGTGGTGACTTCCACCTTGCGCTCGAAGCCGAAGCTGCGCAAAAACCAATCGTCCACCGTGGGCGCGCGGTGTTCGGTGCCGAAGCGCACCAGCACGTGGCCGTTGTGCTTGTAGTCGTCGAAGGTCAGCGCCTGCGGGCCATGGTCGCGGCACACCACGCACACGAACTCATCGCTGAACAGTGCCGTCGAGGGGTGTTGTTCGAGGATGTGGGTGTCGGGCAGCAGCAGGAAGTCCACGTGCCCGCGTTCAATCTCCAGCGACGCATCGTCGGTGGGCGAGAACAGCTCGATGGCGCACTGCGGGGCAATGGCATTCAGGCGGCGGCTGACCTCGGGCATCAGCACCATGCCCACGTAGTCGGAGGCCATCAGGGTGAACGTGCGGCTCGACAGGTGCGGCTGGAACTGGCTGCGGTTTTCCAGAGTGGCGCGCATCTGTATCAGCAGGTCGCGCACCGGCTGCGCCAGGGTTTCGCCCATGGGCGTGCGTACCATCTTGCGGCCAATCTGCACCAGCAGGTCGTCGTCGAAATAACTGCGCAGGCGCGCCAGGGCGGCGCTGGTGGCAGGCTGGCTGAGGTGCAGGCGCTCGCCGGCACGGGTGATGTTCTGCTCGGCCAGCAGCACGTCCAGCACCACCAGCAGGTTCAAGTCCAAACCATGGAAACGCATGGTCATTGCTCCGTTTTTCTTATGATTGTGGGCGCAGGCATTTGTTGCCGTTATACCTGCGCCGGGGCTATTCGTCGAGCCCATGGCAGGCATGCCCAAGCCGAATTTCCGCAGCCGCGCGGGGCTTCTTATAGTGGTTGGCCTCACTGGCAATCATAAGGAATCAGCATGCGCCTCTCGGGAAAAACCGCCATTGTCACCGGAATCGGCAGCGGCATCGGCCAATGCTGCGCGCTGATGTTCGCCCGCCAGGGCGCGCGCGTCGTCGGCGCCGAACTGGACCCGGCCGCCGCCCGCCACACCGTAGCCCTGGCCGCAGCCGAGGGGCTGCACATCGACAGCCTCGACCCCTGCGACCTGACCCACCCGGCACAAGCCGCCGCCCTGGTGGCGTTCGCCTGCGGGCTGCACGCAGGCTTCGACATTGTGGTGAACGCTGCAGCCTTCGGCGCCTTCGCCTGGATCGAAGACATGGACTACCAGCAGCACTGGCGCAAGACCCTCACCGGCGAGCTGGACCTGGTGTTCCTGCTGTGCCAGGCCGCCTGGCCGGTGCTGAAGGCCCGCGGCGGCGGTTCGATCATCAACTTCGCCTCGGCCAACGCCTGGATGAGCCTCAAGGGCTCGCCCGCCCTGGCCCATTGCGCGGGGAAGGGCGGGGTGCTGGCCATGACCCGGCAGCTGGCGATGGAGGGCGGGCCCCACGGGATTCGCGCCAACAGCATTTCACCGGGGTTGATCGAGACCAGTGCCACCCGCGCGCATTTGGCGGCGGATCCCGGCTTTCGCCAGGCGGCGCTCGATCATCAGTTGCTGCCACAGCGTATCGGCCGGCCGGAGGACATCGGTTGGGCGGCGGTATATCTGGCCAGCGATGAGTCGGCCTGGGTGACGGCGACAGATCTGCGCATAGACGCCGGCGCGACGGCCTGTTGAATAACCCTCACACCGCGGCGCCTGCATCGCGGCCAAGGCCGGCTCCTACGCCGGGTGTGGTAGGAGCCGACCTTGGTCGCGATGCAGGCACCGCGATCAAGCATCCACCCCACGAATGCCTCGCATCCAAACAAACAATTTCCGGCATACCCGGCCGCTGTTTAAGGTAACCCCAACGCTGCACACAATAAGAACAAGCCGGAGATACCCCCATGCCGCTTCCCCCGAATACCCCCCACACCTGACCCCCATTTCGCTGTTTGCACAGGCATGCGCCGGGCCTCCCCGTGCGTGGCCGCCCAGAAGAACCGTGGCAAAGAGGAACGCTTGATGAGCGACATCGCAAAAGTGCTGATCGTAGGCGCAGGCATTGGTGGGCTGAGCGCCGCCATTGCCCTGCGCAACGCCGGGGTGGAGGTCGATATCGTCGAGATCAGCCCCCAGGCCAAGGTCTACCACGTGGGCATCGTGGTGCAGGCCAACTGCATCCGTGCCATGGCCCAGTTGGGCATTGCCGACGCCGCCGTGGCCGCCGGTTTCCCCTATAAAGGCCTGCGCATCTGCAACCAGCAGGGCCAGGTGAAGGCCGAGCTCAGCGGCGCACAGCTGGCCGGCAAGCAGTACCCGGCCAACCTCGGCCTGACCCGGCCGGCGTTGCACAAGGTGCTGCTGGACGCGGTGGCTGACAGCGGCGCGAACCTGCGCCTGGGCCTGACCTTCAGCGACATCGAACAAAGCGCCGACAAGGTGGCGGTGCGCTTCACCGACGGCAGCAGCGGCGAATACGACCTGCTGGTGGGCGCCGACGGCGTGTACTCCAAGGTGCGCACCACGGTGTTCGGCGAGCAGTACAAGCCGCGCTTCACCGGCCAGGGCGTGTGGCGCTACAACCTGCCACGGCCCAGGGATTTGCTCTGGTCGCACATGTTCGAAGGCAAGCAGGGCGGCAAGGCCGGCTACACGCCGCTGACCGAAGACAGCCTGTACGTGCTGTCGGTGTTCGAGGAACCGGGCAACCCGTTCTTCGACCCTGACACCCTGGCTGCCGAGTTCCGCAAGCGCCTGGAAGGCTACGGCGGCCTGGTGCCCGAGCTGCGCGAGCAGATCACCGACAACAGCCAGGTGGTGTACCGCCCGCTGGAAGCGCTGCTGATGCCCGCGCCCTGGTACCGCGGCCGGGTGCTGCTGATTGGCGACGCCGCCCACGCCACCACCCCGCACATGGGCCAGGGCGCGGCGCAGGCGGTGGAAGACGCGGTGGTGCTGGGCGAGCTGTGCGGCCTGCCGCGGCTGAGCCTGGCCGAGGTGCTGGAGCGCTTCATGGCGCGGCGTTTCGAGCGCTGCAAGTTCATCAACGAAGGCTCGGTGCAGATCGGCGAATGGGAGCAACGGCCCAGCGCCGACGCCGACTTCACCGGCCTGATGGCGCAAATGATCAACGTCGTCGCCCAACCTATCTGACCAAGGTGCCCAGCATGAACCCCAACCCGCTCAAAGGCTGGCAGGTCGACCGCGACGCCATCGGCTTCATCGGCCACGACCTGCAACGCCCCGAATGCATCATCGCCCAGCCCGACGGCAGCCTGTGGGCCGCCGACGCCCGTGGCGGGGTGATGCACATCGCCGTCAACGGCCAGCAGACCCTGCTGGCGCCCAAGCAACCCGCGCCGCAGCAGGCCTCGTTCGAGTCGCGCTACGTGCAGTCCCAGGGCGCCTCGCTGCCCAACGGCCTGGCGCTGACCGCCCAGGGCGACTTCATCATCTGTAACTGGGGCCTGGACCGCATCGAGAAACTCGACCGCCAGGGCAACATCAAGGTGCTGTTCGACCAGTTGGACGGCAAGCCGCTGGGCAAGACCAACTTTCCGCTGCGCGATAGCAAGGGCCGTATCTGGTTCACCGTGACCACCACCATGCAGCCCTGGACCGACTCGATCAATTCCGGCGTACTGGACGGCTACATCGGCGTGATCGACGACAACGGCATCCGCATCGTCGCCGAGGGTTTTGGCGGCACCAACGAGATCCGCTTCGACGACAACGAAGAGTGGCTGTACGTGGTGGAAAGCAACGTTCGCCGCATCTCGCGGCTGCGCCTGCACGCCGACGGCTCGCTAGGCGACCGCGAAGTGTTCGGCCCGGCCGAACTGGAAGGCTTCCCCGACGGCTTTGCCTTCGACAGCTACGGCAACCTGTGGGTGACCCTGGTGATGACCGACAAGCTCATTGCCCTGACCCCGGACGGCGAGGTGCTGACCCTGCTGGACGACAGCAACCCGGCCGCCACCGCCGAGCTCAACCGCCACTACCACGCCAAGACCCTGACCCCGCAGATCATGCAGGCAGCCCACGGCACCCTGGCGCCGTGGCTGGCCAGCCTGACCTTCGGCGGGGCGGATTTGAAGACCGTGTACCTGGGCAGCCTGCAGGGCACGCGCATCCCGTTTTTCCAGGCCCCGGTGGCCGGCCAGGCGTTGATCCACTGGCGCTGAATTCGATCAGAACAACAAGGAACCGACCATGATTCGTTATCTCAAGCAAGGCAAGCCGGCCCAGCAGAAGGCCGAACTCAATGCCCAGGTGCGCGACACCGTGGAGCAGATCATCCAGGCCATCGAACAGCGCGGCGAAGCGGCGGTGCGCGAGTATTCGGAGAAGTTCGACCGCTGGAACCCCGCCAGCCTGCGTTTGAGCGCCGAGGAAATTCAAGGCTGCATCGACAGCCTGTCGCCCCAGGCCATCGCCGACATCAAGTTCGCCCAGGCACAGATCCGCCGCTTCGCGCAGATCCAGCTGCTGTCGATGCGCGACGTGGAAGTGGAGACCCTGCCCGGCGTGGTGCTGGGCCACAAGAACATCCCGGTCAACTCCGTCGGCTGCTACATTCCTGGTGGCAAATACCCGCTGCTGGCCTCGGCGCACATGAGCGTGCTGACCGCCAAGGTGGCCGGGGTGAAGCGCGTGATTGCCTGCGCGCCGCCGTTCGACGGCAAGCCGTCGCCGGAGATCATTGCCGCCATGGCCCTGGCCGGCGCCGATGAGATCTACGTGATGGGCGGTGTGCAGGGCGTGGCCGCCATGGCCCTGGGCACTGAACACATTGCCCCGGTGGACATGATCGTCGGCCCCGGCAACGCCTACGTGGCCGAAGCCAAGCGCCAGCTGTACGGGCGCGTGGGCATTGACCTGTTCGCTGGCCCCACCGAAACCATGGTGATCTGTGACGACACGGTGGACGCCGAACTGGTGGCCGTCGACCTGCTGGGCCAGGCCGAGCACGGGCCTACGTCGCCGGCGTTCTGCGTCACCACCAGCACGCGCATCGCCGAGGAGCTGCCGGCCGCCATCGAGAAGGTGCTGGCGCGCCTGGACACCGCGCCGGTTGCCAGCGTGGCCTGGCGTGACTATGGCGAGATCATTTTGTGCGACACCGACGAGGAAATGCTCGCCGAATCCGAGCGCATCTGTTCCGAGCACGTGCAGGTGATGACCCGCGACCCGGACTGGTTCCTGGCGCGCATGACCAACTACGGCGGGCTGTTCCTGGGCCACCGCACCAACGTCTCCTACGGCGACAAGGTGATCGGCACCAACCACACCCTGCCGACCATGGGCGCCGGCCGCTACACCGGTGGGCTGTGGGTGGGCAAGTTCATCAAGACCCACACCTACCAGCGCGTGCTTACCGATGAGGCCAGCGTGGCCATCGGCGAGGTGTGCTCGCGGCTGTGCGCCCTGGAGCATTTCTCCGGGCACAAGGAACAGGCCGACATTCGTGTGCGCCGCCTGAAGCAGGCCTTGTGATGCAGGCCCTGGAAGGCAAGGTGGCGGTGGTCACCGGCGCCACCGGCGGGCTGGGCGGGGCGATCTGCGCCGCCCTGGCCCAGGCCGGCGCGCGGGTGGTGGCCGGCTACAACCGCAGCGCCGAGGCGGCCCAGGCGCTGGTTGCCCAATTGCCAGGCGAGGGCCACCTGGCGGTAGCCGCGCCCGTTACCGACAGCGCTGCTTTGCAACACCTGGCGGCAACGGTGCAGGCGCACTACGGCCGCTGCGATTTGCTGGTGAACTGCGCCGGCACCACGCGGTTCGTCGCCCATGCCGACCTCGACGGCCTGGACGACGCGCTGATCGACAGCATCCTGGCCACCAACGTGCGCGGCCCCATTGCCTGCGTACGCGCCCTGGCGCCGCTGCTCAAGGCCAGCGGTGACGGCCTGGTGGTGAACATCAGCTCCATCGCCGCACGCACGGCCATGGGCAGCAACATCGCTTACTGCGCCTCGAAGGCGGCGGTGGACAACCTCACCCAGTCCCTGGCCCGCGCCCTGGCGCCCCAGGTGCGGGTGGTGTCGGTGGCGCCGGGGCTGGCCGACACCGAGTTCGTCCAGGGCCTGGCGCAGGGCTGGCGTGACGAGCAAGCCGCGCGCACGCCCCTGGGGCGCCTGGCGCTGCCCGCCGAAGTGGCGCGCGCGGTGCTGGCCCTGGCCACGCAACTGACCTTTACCACTGGCGCCGTCATCCCTGTGGATGGCGGGCGGCCGCTGAGCTGAGGAGGGCGCCCATGTTCGCGATCAAGCCGCACCACGGCGGCATCAGCGTGCCCAGCCTGGACGAGTCGATTGACTGGTACCGGCACATGCTCGGCTTCGAACTGGAAAGCCGCGCCTTCATCGAGCAGATCCCGGCGCACATCGCCTTCATTCGCAGCGGCGACTACCGCCTGGAGCTGTTCCAGCTGGCGCAGGCCAAGCCCTTGCCGGCCGAACGCCGCGAGCCGCACCTGGACCTGCAGACCCACGGCCACAAGCACCTGTGCTTTGCCGTGCAGGACGCCCCGGCCGCCTTCGCCGCGCTGCGCGCCAAGGGCGCCGACATCGTCTTCGAGAACGTCATCGACGGCACGCCCATGGGCTTCCTGCGTGACAACAGCGGCAACCTGCTGGAACTCATCCAATACCCGGCCCTGTGGGCCGACCAAGGAGCACCCCTATGAAACTGGCCACCCTCAAGGACGGCAGCCGCGACGGCCGTCTGGTCGTGGTATCCCGTGACCTGCGCCGCGCCGTGCTGGCGTCGGGCATTGCCGCCACGCTGCAGGCCGCCATTGAAGACTGGGCGCGCTGCGAGCCACTGCTGCAGCAACTATCGGCGGCGCTGAACGGCGGCCGCGCCACCCAGGCGTTCGATTTCGAGCCGCGCGAGGCCATGGCGCCGCTGCCACGCGCTTACCAATGGGCCGACGCCTCGTCGTTCCTCAACCACGGCATGCTGATGGAGCGGGCGTACAATCTGGACATCAAGAAAGACCCCGGCGTGCCTATTATCTACCAGGGCGCCGGCGATGATTTCCTCGGCGCCTGCGACGACTACCCGGTACCCGGTGAAGAGCATCAGATCGATTTCGAAGGGGAGGTCGCCGTGGTCCTGGATGACGTGCCCATGGGCATCCAGCCTGCCCAGGCGGCAGGGCATATCAAGCTGTTGATGCTGCTCAACGACGTGAGCCTGCGCGCGCACCTGTTCAAGGAAGTGAGCATCGGCTTCGGCCCGCTGCGGGCCAAGCCCAGCACCGTGTTCGCGCCGGTGGCCGTTACCCCCGATGAACTCGGCCCGGCGTGGAGTGAAGGGCGGGTGAAGCTGCCCATGCACGTGCAGTGCAACGGCGCGCGCTTTGGCGAGCCCAACGGCGCCGAGATGGACTTCAGCTTCCCGGAACTGGTGATGCACCTGGCCCGCACCCGCAAGCTGGGCGCCGGCACGGTGCTGGGCTCGGGCACCTTCTCCAACCGCGACTACAACGTCACCGGCTCTGCGTGCCTGGCCGAGCGCCGTGCGGTGGAGACCATCGAACAGGGCGAGGCGAAGACGCCGTTCCTGAAGTTCGGCGACCGCCTGCGCTTCGAGATCTTCGGCCTGGACGGCGCCAGCGTGTTCGGCGCCATCGACCACCGCTTCGTACCGGCGCAGGTGTGACCATGCACATACTTATCACCGGCGCCAACGGCTTCGTCGGCGCCACCCTGGTACAACGGCTGCTGGCCGACCCGGCGGCGTTGCCGGGCTGGAGCCAACTGACCCTGCTGGACCTGACGTTCGACACACCCATCCACGACCCGCGCGTGCGCTCGCTGGCCGGCAGCATCGACGACAGCCGCCTGCTGGCCGACGCCCTGGAAACCCCGGTGGACGTGGCCTTTCACCTGGCCAGCGTGCCCGGTGGCCTAGCCGAGCGTGATTACGCGCTGGGCCGCCGCGTGAACCTGGACGCCACCCTGGCCTTGCTGGAAGGGTTGAAGGCGCAAGCCAAGCCGGCGCGGGTGGTGTTCGCCAGCACCATCGCCGTCTACGGCTCGCCGCTGCCGCAGCCGGTGGACGACCACACGCCGCTGCGCCCGCAGCTGAGCTACGCCACGCAGAAACAGGTGGGTGAACTGCTGATCGACGATTTCAGCCGCCGTGGCTGGATCGATGGTATAAGCCTGCGCCTGCCCGGCATCGTCGCCCGGCCGCCGGCGCCCTCGGGGCTGCTGTCGGCGTTCATGAGCGAGATGTTCTGGAAGCTCAAGGCCGGCCAACCGTTCGTGTGCCCGGTGTCGCCAGGTGCGCAGGCCTGGTGGATGTCGGCGGCGCGCTGCGTCGACAACCTGTTGCACGCGGCCAGCCTGCCGGCGGCGGCGTTGCAGCCTCGGCGGGTGTTTGCCTTGCCGGTGCTGCATTTGAGCCTGTTGCAGTTGATTGATGGGCTGTGCGCGCGCTTTGGCGAGGACCGCCGGGCGCTGGTCAGTTATGAACCCAACGAAGCCCTGGAAGCGAACTTCGGCCGCTACCCGCCGTTGCACGCCGGGGCGGCCGAGGCGTTGGGGCTGCGCCATGACGGCACTTTGGAGGAATTGATCAACAACACTTTGGCGTGACCCGTGGGAGCTGGCTTGCCAGCGAGTTGTTGGCGCCCCCAAAAGCTCGCTGGCAAGCCAGCTCCCACATCAAGCGATACAACGCGTGCCCATTACTCTAAATAATAACAATCCGGAGAGGCCATGAACGCTCCCAGCCGTGTCACCCAGTCCAAGGCGACGTTCGCCACGTACTTGCTGTTGCTGATCAACTGCCTGTCGCCCATGGCAGCCATTGTCGTGGCACCCAGCCTGCCGCAGATGCAGGCCCACTTCGCCGCAGTGCCCAATGTCGAATTCCTGATTCCGGTGGCGCTGACCATTCCCGGGCTGCTGGTGGCCCTGCTCAGCCCGGTGGTCGGCATCCTGGCCGACCGCTACGGGCGCAAGCGCCTGCTGGTGGCGTCCATCGTCGGCTACGGCATCTTCGGCCTGCTGCCCATGTTCCTCGACTCGCTGTACGCCATCATCGTCAGCCGCGTGGCCCTGGGCTGCGTGGAAGCGGTGGTGGTGACGGTCAGCACCATGCTCATCGGCGACTACTACAGCGGCGCGCAGCGGCAGAAGTACCTGGCCCTGCAAACCACCTTTGCGTCGTCCTCGGCCATCCTGTTCTTTATGGTCGGCGGCGCCCTGGGCGAGATCGGCTGGCGCGCGCCCTACGTGGTGTACGCCGTGCCGCTGCTGCTGGCGCTGGTGAGCCGGGCGCTGCTGTGGGAACCCAAGGCTGCGGCCATGGCCGACGCCGAGGAGCGCGGGCCACTGGTGCGCTTCCGCCCGCTGGTGATGCTGGGCATCTGCGTGGTCACCTTCATTGGCGCGGTGATGTTCATGATCCTGCAAATACAGATGGCCTACCTGCTGGGCGACATCGGCGAGCACTCGCCGCAGACTGCCGGCCTTGTGGCCTCGGCCTGCAGCGTGATGATCGTGCTCGGCACCCTCAGCGTGCACATGCTCGCCCGGCTCGGGCTGCGCACCCCGCACTGCCTGGCCCTGGCGTTTGGCCTGATTGCCGCCAGCTTCATTGCCATCCCGGCCATGCAAACCTGGCAGGGCATCATGGCCGTGGCCCTGGTCAACGGCCTGGGCTGCGGCCTGATGCTGCCCACCCTGGCCATCTGGAACATGCGCGAGCTGCCCTGGCAGCGCCGCGGCCTGGGCACCGGCATGTGGTACGGCAGCTACTGCCTGGGCATGTTTTTCAGCCCCTTGCTGGTGGTGGCGGTGAGCAAGACCAGCGGCAGCCTGGCCACCACCGTCAGCTGGGCCGGCGGCCTGTGCGTGCTGGTGGTGCTGGCCGCGCTGGGCGCCAGCCTGGTCAAGCGCCGGGCGCCACGCGACCTGCAGCTGGCCGCAGCCAACCTCGAAGACGCCTGACCCGCTGAATCCCTGATACACCCCCGGCACGCATGCGCGCCGGGGCGGACAGCCTCATCCTGAAAACAACAAAAAGAGACCGAACATGAGCAATCGAGCGGCGTTTGGCTGTGCCCTGATAATCACCCTGGCAGGCCCGGTGATGGCCGAAGAGCCTGCACCTGTACAAGGCCCCGTGGCCGATACCATGGCCACTGAATACCCCAACCAGAAGATCGGCCCGCGGGTGCTCAACGTCGAGAACAACGTGCCGGCGTCCAGCGGCAAGCTGCTGGAACAGCAGGGCAGGTGGCTGAACGACCACGGCATCAGCCCGCACCTGTCGATGACCGAAATCTACCTGCGCAACCCCAGCGTGGGCCTGAGCACCGGCAACCACGAGGCGCTGACCATCTTCGCCATCGGCGGCGACTTCAACCTCGACAAGCTGGTGGGCATTCCCGGCGGCACGGTGCACTTCGAGCAGCTGTATGTGCCGTGGACCAGCAACCTGGCCTATGGCACCCAGGTCGGCGACGTCATCGCCGGCAAACCAGGGCCGTACATTCCACGGGTCAGCCACCTGAGCCTGTTCACCTACGAGCAAAAGCTGCTGGGTGACAAGCTGGCCATCGAGGTGGGCAAGAGCAACGCCGGCAACTATTTCGCCCTGCCGCTGTGCAACGTGCCGCTGGGCTGCGTCAACGCCATTTTGCAGGACACCGCCGGCATCAACCCGCCGCCCTACGCCAATTGGGGCGCGCGCATCGGCTACGACCTGACCCCGGCCCTGCGCGCGCAAGTGGGTGCCTGGCGCAGCAACAACGCCTACCCGTTCACCAACGGCTGGGAGCGCAGCAGCGGCGACAGCGGCGGCACCCTGAGCACGGTGTACCTGGCCAACCTGGCCTACCGCACCGACTACCACATGGAAGCCTACCCGCAGACTTACGAGATTCTGGGTTTCCATAATAACGGCGAGCAGACCGACCCGTACTACACGGTCAACGGCACCTCGAAGGTACAGGACAGCACGGCGGCGGCGCGCACCAGCAAGGGCGTCAGCGGCTTCTACCTGGGCGCGAAGAAGACCTTCTGGCGCCAGGACGGCGGCAAGGGCAACGACGTCAATCCCACCGCGCTGACCGCCTTCGCCAGCCTGACCCACACCGTCGACCAGGACACCGCCAACGGCGTCGGCACCCAGGGCAACGCCGGGCTGATCCTGTCGGCACCGTTCCGCAGCCGGCCGTTCGACAGCTACTCGGTGAACGTCAACTGGGCGCAATTGACTACCCGCGAACAGCGCTTCCTCGAGGAGGCCCACGAAGCCTCGGGCGCCGGCAACTACAGCCCTGGCCGCAACGAATACGGGGTGTCGCTGGACGCCAATTTCGTGCTCACCGACAGCATCGTGGTCAGCCCATTCGTGCTGCGCACCTGGGGTGCCAGCACCTGGCTCAACCCCTACAGCACCGTCAGCCCGCGTGACGGCTACGCCGCCGGGCTGCTGTTCCACATTCAATTCGACGAACTGCTGGGCCTCAACGCCCGTCACTGACCAGGAGCTTTGCCATGACTGAACACCTGCAACCACGCGTGGCGCTGATCACCGGCGCCGCTGGCGGCCTGGGCCACGCCTTTGCCCTGCGCCTGGCCGCCGAGGGGCTGCACATTGCCGTGGTCGATTGCGTCGACACCGGCCCTACGGTGCGCGCCATCCAGGCCCAGGGCGGCACCGCCCAGGGCTTTCACTGCGACCTGCGCCAACCCGAGCAGATCGCCTACCTGGGCCGCCAGGTGCTGGAGCACTTCGGGCGCTGCGACGTGCTGGTCAACAACGCCGCCTGGATCCCGCTCAAGTCGCTGGACGACACCAGCCTGCTGGACTGGAGCGACTGCCAGGCGGTAACCCTGGACGCGCCGTTCCTGCTCAGCCAGCTGTTTGCCCCGGGCATGCGCGAGCGCGGCTGGGGGCGCATTGTCAACCTGGCGTCGAGCAACACCGGCCGGCCGCAGAAGGGCTTTCTGGCCTACATCGCGGCAAAAATGGGCGTCATCGGCCTGACCCGCGCCCTGGCGGTGGAACTGGGCGAGCACGGCGTCACCGCCAACGCCATCTCCCCGGGCCTGATCCGCCACCCCGGCAGCGCCGCGGCGTTGCCGGCGCAGCTGTTCGAGCAGGTGCGCGACAGCCAGATGATCAAGCGCAACGGCGTGCCGGAGGACTTGTGCGGGGTGCTGGCGTTCATCGCCTCGGACGCCAGCGCCTACATGACCGGCCAGGTCTTCAACCTCGACGGCGGCTTCCTCCTATGAATTGACACCTGTGGGAGCTGGCTTGCCAGCGAGCTTTTAGGGCCTCAACAGCTCGCTGGCAAGCCAGCTCCCACAGATATTCAGTCTGCAGGGGTATCTGGGTTAATGCATCCACGCCATGGATGCATCCCATGCCTACAAACGATTGGTTTCCACGCGCCGGGCTTCGTACGCTGGCCGGGCAAACGCGTTCTACAAGGACAATAACAATGCACCGCAACTCACGATTCCAGGAGGCCTGACATGGCGATCATCGGCATCGACACCCTGTTGTACGGCGTCGAGGACCTGGCCCGGGCCTCGCAGTTTTTCGACGATTTCGGCCTGGTGCGCCTGAGCGCCAACGACCAGGAAACCCTGTACCGCCTGGACGAGGGTTCGACCATCATCGTCCGCGCGCTGGAGCATCCGTCCATTCCGGCGTCGCGCTATGAGGGCTTCGGGGTCAAGGAAACCATCTGGGGCGTGGACAACGCCGACAACCTGCGCCGCCTGGTGGACGACCTGGCCCGCGACCGCGAAGTACGCCTGGGCGACGACGGCGCCTGGCACTTCCTCAGCGACTGCGGCCAGGCCCTGGGCTTGCGGGTGTTCACGCGCAAGAAAGTGACCTATGCACCGGACCCGATCAACGCCGCCGGCAACGTCAACCGCCTCAACCAGCACCGCAAGTGGCGCACCCGCGCGCGGCCCAAGACCATCAACCACGTGGTGTTCGCCGTGGACGACTACTGGGCCAGCTTCGCCTTCTTCCGCGACCGCCTGAACTTTCGCCTGTCCGACCACCAGAAGGGCGTGGGCACCTACCTGCGCGCCGACGGCGCCAACGAGCACCACAACACCTTCCTGCTCAACAACAAGGCGCCGGGCGCCGGCGGCGTGCCACGTTTCCACCACACCTGCTTTGGCGTGGAAGACTTCGACGAGGTGATGGTGGGCTCCAACTACATGACCCGGCGTGGCTGGCAGCACGGCTTCCTTGGCACCGGCCGGCACCGCATTGCCTCGGCGATTTTCTGCTACTTCAACTCGCCCACCGGCGGCGAGGCCGAGTACGGCGCCGACACCGACTACCTGGACGACAACTGGGTGCCACGCGAGTGGGAATTCCGCTTCGGCACGGCGCAGTGGATGGGCAACCCGCCGGCGTTCATGCAGGACGACATCCCCTGGGACGTGACCTTCTACCAGGGCAGCGAACCGGCCATGCGCCGCTGATCACAACAAGGAAAACCACGATGTTCCAGTATTTCGAGACCAATTACGTGTGGAGCCTGGCGGTGGCGGCGGCCATCGAGATGGGCGGCAAGATCGGCGAGATCGAGGCCATGTGCCGGCCGTTGGTGGAGGTGGCGCGCCAGGGCGACGACGCCGGCACCCAGGCGTTCCTCAAGGCCTGGGAGGCGGGTGGCGACAACCTGGTGGCCCTGGCCCAGGAGGACAAGGCTTGCGGCCGGCTGTTCAGCGCTGGCGACAAGCTCAACCGCGCCGCCGTGTACTTCATCACGGCCGAGCGCATGCAGGCCCACGGCTACGCGCCGCGCAAGGCGCTGTACGCCAAGTTCCTGCAAAGCTTCGCCGAGGGCGCGCGGCTGGCCGGCGAGCCGTTGCAACGGGTGGAGATCCCCTACCACGGCGCGCACCTGGCCGGTATCTATACCCCAGCTGAAGGCGTGCAGGGCCCGGCGCCGTGCCTGGTGATCATCAACGGCCTGGACAGCACCAAGGAGATGGTTTACCGCGCCGGGCTGTTCCCGCAACTGCTGGCCAAGCGCGGCATCGCCAGCGTGTTTCTCGACCAGCCGGGCACCGGCGAGGCGCTGCGCCTGCATGGCATGACCGCCGTGGCCAACACCGAGGTGTGGGCGAGCAAGGTGGTGGCCTACCTGCAAGCGCGCGCTGACATTGACCCGCAGCGCATCGGCCTGCTGGGCGTGTCCCTGGGCGGCTATTACTGCCCGCGCGCGGTGGCCTTCGAACCGCGCTTTGCCTTGGGCGTGGTGTGGGGCGCCAACCACAATTGGGGCGAAATGCAGAAGCGCCGCCTGGCCCGCGAAGGCGAGCGGCCGGTGCCGCATTACTGGGAGCACGTGCGCTGGGTGTGGGGTGCTTCCGACATGGAGGAGTTCATGGCCATTGCCGAGCAGGTGCACCTCAATGGCGTGATGGCGCGCATCAAGGTGCCGTTCCTGGTGACTCACGGCGAGGCCGACCGGCAGATTCCGCTGGAGTATGCGCATCAGTCGTTTGACCAGCTGACTGCCAGCCCGGATCGTGAGTTGAAGATTTTCACCCCGCGCGAGGGCGGCATCCACCACAGCAGCCTGGACAACACAGCCAATGCGGGTGCGTGGATTGCCGATTGGGTGGCGCAGCGGTTGGGTGGCAGGGTGGGGTGACGGCGGGGCCTTGGGCTGACGCGGCCGGCGGCCGCTGCTACAGGTTTTGTAGCAGCGGCCGCAGGCCGCGTCACGCACACCCCCGAGTTATTGCGGCACGCCGTGCTGCCACTGCGCCCAATGCCCGGTAATGTCCTGCACCAGCGCATTGCCCGCCCGGTACAGGTTGTCCAGCGCCGGCACGAAGCCGCCCTGGTCGGCGTACTTGAGCAGGTTGTCCACTTCGCTGTAGCCCGGGTACGGCCGGTCAAAGTCGGAGCCGGCGCGCAGCACCGCCAACCGTTGAATGTCCACGCGCCCCAGGCGGCTGGCGCGCAGCAGCGCTTCGTAGGTGGAGTTGTCTTCCTGCTGGGTGGTGCAGTAGCTGCCCTTGTTGTCGGTGAGCAACTTGGTCCACGCCTCGGCGCGCTCGCTCAGGCGCGTGCCCGAGTACCAGGTATTGCCCGCCAGGGTATCGCAGCGGGTGACCACCGGTGGCTGGTTGGCCGGGGCGTAGGGGTAGTGCTGGCGCCAGGCCGCCGATTCCTTGCTTTCCCCCAGCACCACGTTCTGCGACAGGGCAAAGGCCTTGGCCTGCAACGCCGGGTTCAGTTCGAACACTTCGGTCTTGTAGTCCAGCGGCGGTTTTTCGTTCGGGCCCTTGGTGTTGATGCCCAGGTAGCCGGTTGGCCAGTCCTTGGGCACGTCGCGCGAATCCAGCTCCCACTGGGTGCCGAACTCCACCAGGTAATGGGCCCAGGCGGCGGTGCCCAGGGTGCCTTCGCGGGGGTTGATACCGGCGATGCCGGCCACCAGGAAATAGGTCTGGCGCAGGTCGAACTGGCTGGACAGGGTAAGGGCCAGGGTGGACGCGGCGGCGTTGGTCTGGCCCATGCCGGTGGTCATCAGGCACACCTGCTGGCTGTTGCAGTGCACGTCGGGGTATTCGGCGGCAAGGCCGGGTACCGGCACTTTCTCGGTGAGGTGCAGGCGCTCTATCCAGTTTTGCGCCTCGGGGCCGAACATGGTGATGAGCATGACCTTGGGTTGCAGCGGCGCCGCCACGGCGCCCAGGCTCAGGGTAGCCCCCAGTGCCAGGGTAGCCAGGGGGAATAGGGTATGACGCATGTGAAGTCCTTTTTCGGGTGAAATCAGGCCAGGGGTTGGTGCGGGTGCACCTCATGGTACGTGCGGTCGAAATATACCAAGGCATCGGCGTCGGTTTCGCGACGCAGCGCCATCACTTCGCAGAACAGTATGTCGTGGGTGCCCACGCTCAGCGTCTGGCTGATGCGGCAGTCGAAACTGGCCGCCGCGCCATCCAGCACCGGCGCGCCGCTGACCCAGGTGCTCCAGGCGCCGGCGGCGAAGCGTTCGCTCATGGCGGTCTTGCCGCCGAACAGGTTCGACAGCTCGCGCTGGTCGCTGCCCAGGGTGTTCACGCACAGCACGCCGTTGGCGCTGAACACCGGGTGCACCGAGGCGCTGCGGTTCAGGCACACCAGCAGGGTGGGCGGGTTGTCGGTGACGCTGCACACCGCGGTGGCGGTAAAGCCGGCGCGGCCCTGGGGGCCATCGCTGGTGATGACGTTGACCGCGGCGGCGAGGCCGGCCATGGCGTGACGGAAATCCTGGGCAGCAACGTGGGGGGCGACGATTTCGGACATGAGCATGATGGGCACTCCAGTCAGGCTTGTTCAGCCAGGTAGTCGAGCAAAACGCGGTTGAACGTGGCGCTGTCGCTGACGCTGGAGGCATGGCCGCCATAGTCCAGCAGGCACAGCCGGCCGTTGGCCAAACCTTCGGCCAGGTGCCGCGAGCGTTGCCAGGGCACCAGCATGTCGTCGCGGTTGGCAATCAGCAGCGTGGGCACGCTGATGTCGCCCAGGTGCGCCTCGACGTTGAATGCCTGCAGCGCGGCGATGCGCTTGAGCAGGTTGGCGGGGTCGGGGAAGTGCTCCAGCGCGTGGGCGTCGTCCTCGGCCAGTTGCGCGCTGTTGGCGGCGATCCAGTCGGCGGGGTACAGGAACAGCGCCTGGGCCTGCACGTAGGCGGCCGGGCCGCTGTGGTTCAGCAGATTCTTGCGCACCGCAAAGCAGCGCGCGCTGTGCGGATTGGGGCTGCTCCAGGCGTTGATCAGCACCTGGCTTTGCAACAGGGCCGGGCGTTGCAGCGCCAGTTCCAGGCCCACCAGGCCGCCCAGGGCATGGCCGATGAAGTGGCAGCGGCTGATTTCCAGCGAGTCGAGCAGCGCCAGCAATTCCGCCGCCATGGTGGCGATGCTGTAGCCCTCGGGCAGCGTGGCCGGGCTGCGGCCGCTGCCGGCGTGGTCGTACACCAGCACCCGGTAGGTTTCGGTAAGCACCGGCAGTTGCGGCCCCCAAAAGCGCGCGGAGCCGCCCAGCCCGGAGCTGAGCACCAGGGTGGGGGCCTGCGGGTCGGTGCGGCCGAGCAGTTCGTAATACATGGGCGTTCCTCAGCCGACGTGGGCGATGCTGGCGATTTCTATCAGGGCATCCGGTTTCACCAGGCCGCACTGGATGCAATAGCGCGCCGGTTTCTCGCCGGCGAAGTACTCGGCGTACACCGCGTTGATGGCGCCGTAGTCAGCCCAGTCGCGCAGCATGATCATGTTGAAGGTGACGTCGTCCAGCGTGCCGCCGGCGGCTTCCACCACGCCCTTGATGGTCTCCAGCACATGGCGGGTCTGGGCGGCGGCGTCGCCCACGTGCACCACGTTATTGTCCTTGTCGAAGGGCAGGGTGCCGGACACGTACAGGATGCCGTCGGCCAGCGAGCCGGGCACGAAGGGGGCGATGGGCACGCCGGTGCCGGCGGGGATAATGGCTTTCTTGCTCATGTTCGGGCTCCTCAAGCGGTGGCGAAGGTGCTGCAGAAGGCGTCGACGCTGGATACCCAGCCAAAGAACGTCTCGATGTTGAACAGCGCCGCCTGCTGCGCGAACGCCGGGCCGGCCTGGTGGGTGGCGTCGGCCAGTACCACGCCGAAGTATTCAAGGAAGAACCCGTCGCGCAGGGTCGACTCCACGCAGACGTTGGTGGCAATGCCGGTGAACACCAGGTTGCGGATGCCGCGGCTGCGCATCAGGCTGTCGAAGTTGGTGTTGAAGAAGCCGCTGTAGCGGGTCTTGGGCACCAGGATGTCGCCGGGCTGGGGTTTGAGCTCGTCCACCAGTTCATAGTCCCAGCCGCCCTTGGCCAGCAGCGTGCCTTGCAGTTCAGGGCGCTGGCGCATGGTTTTCAGGGCGTTGGACTTGTGCCAGTTGGGCGAGCCGGGGCCGCCTGCTTCGACGTAGTCGGCGTCCCAGCCGTTCTGGAAAAACACCACCGGCATGCCGGCCGCGCGGGCCGTGGCCAGGGCCTTCTGGATGTTGGCGATCACCGGGCCAGTGCTGCTGACGTCGAACCCGGCCAGGTCCAGGTAGCCGCCAAGGCTGGCGTAGGCGTTCTGCATGTCCACCACCACCAGGGCGGTCTCGCTGGCTTTCAGGTTCAGGGCCTCGGGGCGCGCGGGCAGGGTGCGGGCGGGCAATGGGTCCAGGGGCAGGGCGTAGCCGCTGAGCGGCGCGGGCGCGTTCATCAGGCAGTTTCCTTGAGCAGGTTGATGTGTTGGCGGCAGGTCATCAGCGGCTGGATCTTCTCGCCGAAGTCTTCCACGCCCTGCACGAAGTCATCGAAGGTCAGCATCACGCCCTGGGTGCCGGGCACGGTGGCCACCTCGTCGAGCATGCGCGCCACGCTGGCCCACGAACCCACCAGGGTGCCCATGTTGATGTTCACCGCCGAGGTGGGGTCGGCCATCTGCCGCATGTTCGAGCCGGGGCTCTTGTCGGCTGCGCCTTTCTCTGCCAGCCAGGCGATGGCTTCCTCGTCGGCGCCGGCCTTGTACAGCTCCCAGCGCTCGCGGGCAGCTTCGTCGGTGTCGGCGGCGATGATCATGAACAGCACGCAGGAGGTCACCTCGCGGCCGCTTTTTTCGTTCGCCTGGATCAGCCGTTCGGCCGTGGGCGCGAACGCGGTGGGGGTGTTGACGCCCTTGCCGAAGCAGAAGTTGTAGTCGGCGTACTGCGAGGAGAAGGCCATGCCGGCGTCGCTCTGGCCGGCGCAGATCACCTTCATGGCGGCCTGGGGCTTGGGGCTGACGCGGCAGTCGTCCATCTGGAAGTACTGGCCCTTGAAGTCGCTGCTGCCGGTGGCCCACAGTTCGCGCAGCACTTGGGCGTATTCGCCCAGGTAGTCGTAGCGGGTGTGGAAGAATTCGTCGCCGGGCCACAGGCCCATCTGCTCGTATTCGGGCTTCTGCCAACCGGTGACCAGGTTGACGCCGAAGCGCCCGCCGGAGATGGAGTCTATGGTGCTGGCCATGCGTGCGACGATGGCCGGCGGCAGGGTCAGGGTGGCGGCGGTGGCGAACAGCTGGATGCGGCTGGTGACTGCGGCAAGGCCGGCCATCAGGGTGAAGGATTCGAGGTTGTGCTCCCAGAACTCGGTCTTGCCGCCGAAACCGCGCAGCTTGATCATCGACAGGGCGAAGTCGAAGCCGTAGTGCTCGGCCTTCTGCACGATGGTCTTGTTCAGCTCGAAGGTGGGCTTGTACTGGGGGGCCGTGGTGGAGATGAGCCAGCCGTTGTTGCCGATCGGGATGAAGATGCCTACGTCCATGATGTGAGCCTCTTGAGTTCGGATACCCAAGGGAATTAGCAGGAAGCAGGCCAGTTTTGTTTTAACGTTATGAAACAACGGCTTGTATTTAGTGGTGGACCAAATGGTCTGGTGCAGAGCGCCTGGTTGGTGCGCCATGCACGGCCTTGGGGCGCTATTGGCCATTGCCTGGCGGCGCCGGCAAGGTAAAGTGCGGGGGTGTTTCGTTGGCCACAGGTCCCTTACGTGAAGCAGAAGTCGCCCCCCGCCAAGCCCGCCCGTACCCCCAGCGCGACCACCTTGCAGCGCCGCCACCGGCTGATGGTAGGCAAGCGCGCGGTCATCCTCGACGCCGCCTTGCAGCTGTTCTCGCGCTTCGGCGTGCACGGCACCAGCCTGGACCAGGTGGCCAGCATGGCCGACGTGTCGAAGACCAACCTGCTGTATTACTTCGCCAGCAAGGATGAGCTGTACCTGAGCGTGCTGCGCCAGTTGCTGGACGTGTGGTTGCGGCCGCTGCGCGGCTTCAGCGTGGAGCAGGACCCGTTGCAGGCCATCGGCGACTACATCCGCATCAAGCTGGAGCTGTCCCGCGACCACCCGGCCGAGTCACGGCTGTTTTGCCTGGAGATCGTGCAGGGCGCGCCGCTGCTGCTCAGCGAGCTGCAGGACCCGCTGCGCGAATTGGTGGACAGCAAAGTGCAGGTCATCCAGGCCTGGATCGACGCTGGCAGCCTGGCGCCCATCGACCCGCACCACCTGATTTTCTCGCTGTGGGCCACCACCCAGCACTACGCCGACTTCGCCAGCCAGGTCAACGCCGTCACCGGCAAGACCCTGGCCGACCCGGTGTTCTTCGAAGAGGTGTTGGTGAACGTGCGGCAGCTGGTGTTGAACGGCATTCGGCCGCGTCAGGGGGCAACGAAATCCGCCTGGATCAATCCAAATCGGCGGCCGCGTGGCGTTCGGGGACTTGGGTGGCTTCGTCGCCCCAGGTGCGGTTGACGCGCTGGCCGCGCTGCACGGCGGGGCGCTCGGCGATGGCTTCGGCCCAGCGCTGTACGTGGGTGTAGCTGCCGGCGTCGAGGAATTCGGCGGCGGAATAGAGGTTGCCGCGTACCAGCTGGCCGTACCACGGCCATACGGCAATATCGGCGATGGTGTAGGTGTCACCCGCCAGGTATGGGCTCTCGGCCAGGCGTCGGTCGAGCACGTCCAGTTGGCGCTTGGCTTCCATGGTGAAGCGGTTGATCGGGTATTCGAGTTTCTCCGGCGCGTAGGCGTAGAAGTGCCCGAAGCCGCCGCCCAGGTAAGGCGCCGCGCCCATCTGCCAGAACAGCCAGTTCAGGGTTTCAGTGCGCCCGGCCGGATCGGTAGGCAGCAGCTCGCCGAATTTTTCCGCCAGGTACAACAGGATCGAACCGGACTCGAACACGCGGATGGCCGGTTCGGCACTGCGGTCCAGCAGGGCCGGAATTTTCGAATTGGGGTTCACCTCGACGAAGCCGCTGGAGAACTGGTCGCCGTCGCCTATGCGAATCAGCCAGGCATCGTACTCGGCGCCGCTGTGCCCCAGGGCCAGCAGCTCTTCCAGCAAAATGGTGACCTTGACGCCATTGGGCGTGGCCAGCGAATACAGCTGCAACGGGTGTTTGCCCACGGGCAGCGTCTTGTCGTGGGTAGGGCCGGCGGTGGGGCGGTTGATGCTGGCGAACTGGCCACCGGACTCGGCGTCGTTGGTCCAGACCTTGGGGGGGACGTAGGTGGATTGCGACATGAAATACCCTCTGGGAGAAATCGAGGGGTTTGACCTTAACAGAGTCGTCCGCCCCATGGCAGGCCAGCCCCACGGAAGATTTTCGTCTAACCGCCAACTCGATGCTTCTATGAAGGCAATGCATCAGCGAACCCAGGCGCCATGTTTTTTTTGCGCCTATGATCGTTGCCTCTGCCACTGCGACACGAGGAATGCGCCCATGACTACGCCGTCTACTGCCACCCACTTCACCCTCGGCCACCGCCCCGTCAAACGCCTGGGCTACGGCGCCATGCAACTCGCCGGCCCCGGTGTGTTCGGCCCGCCCAAGGACCGCGACGCGGCGCTGGCGGTGCTGCGTGCGGCCATCGCCAGCGGCGTGAACCACATCGACACCAGTGACTTCTACGGCCCGCACGTCACCAACCAGCTGATTCGCGAGGCGCTGGCGCCGTACCCGCAAGACCTGGTGATTGTCACCAAGGTCGGCGCCCGCCGCGGCGACGACGGCGCCTGGCTGCGCGCCGACAGTGCCGAGGAGCTGACCGCGGCGGTGCACGACAACCTGCGCAACCTGGGCCTGGACGTGCTGGAGGTGGTCAACTTCCGCGCCTGGGGCAACATGCATTCGCCGGACGAAGCGTCGATTGCCGCGCAGTTTGCCAGCCTGGCCGAGTTGCAGCGCCAGGGCCTGATTCGCCACCTGGGCGTGAGCAACGTGTCGGCGGCGCAAGTGGTGGAGGCCCAGGGCATCGCGCCGGTGGTGTGCGTGCAAAACCATTACAACCTGGCGCACCGGGTTGACGATGCACTGATTGACCGCCTGGCGGCGCAGGGCATCGCCTATGTGCCGTTCTTCCCGCTGGGCGGCTTCACGCCGCTGCAGTCGGCCACGCTGGACCAGGTGGCGGCGCAGTTGCAGACCACGCCCATGCAGGTGGCACTGGCCTGGCTGCTGCAGCGCTCGGCGAATATTCTACTGATACCGGGCACGTCGTCCGTGGCGCATTTGCAGCAAAACCTGGCGGCCGGGCAGCTGGTGCTGGCACCCGAAATCATCCACCAACTCAACGCCCTCTAACCCCATAGAAACCTATGTGGGCGCTGGCTTGCCAGCGAGTTTTGCGCCCTGAAAAGCTCGCGGGCATGCCAGCTCCCACAGGTCTGCGTGCGCGGTAAAGGCGCGTTGTGCGCGAACCAGGTGCTCTGGTTCGGAGCATTTGGTCCGCCTATCTTCATCAAGCGCTTGAATTGCAACGTACTCCCGCCTGTGGCACATAAAATGCTCTCGCTTGCCGCTCGACGTGTTTACACAATTGCCCTTCATGCTGTTGCGCTTTTCGAGGAACGAACCACTCATGAATGATGATGCCCTGCTGGCCCAGGCCAGGCTTGCCGCCGACCGTAGTTGGTCGCCCTATTCGAACTTCCCCGTGGGGGCGGCGTTGTTGGCGGAAAACGATGAAGTGGTGCTGGGCACCAACGTCGAGAATGTCTCCTACGGCCTGACCAACTGCGCCGAGCGCAGTGCGTTGTTCGCCGCCATCAGCCAGGGCCTGGCGCCCGGGCGCTTCAAGGCCATGGCCATCTACGCGCCCAAGGTGGCGCTCATCAGCCCCTGCGGCGCCTGCCGCCAGGTGCTGGTGGAACTGATGGCGCCCGATGCGCGCATCATCTGCCAGGGCAGCGACCCCGACGCCACGCGGGTGTGGACCCTGGCGCAATTGCTGCCCGGCGCCTTCGAATCCTTCTGATCCATCCTTTGCGCGACACGGAGTCAATTGCATGATCAGTCTTGTTGGAATGGCGACCCTGTTGGCCATCGCCCTGGCACTATCGTCCCGGCGCAGCGCCATCAACTGGCGCACGGTGCTGGGCGCTTTCGGTATTCAAGTGATGATCGGCGCCTTTGCGCTGTACGTGCCGTGGGGCCAGGCGGCCCTGGGCGACCTGGCCAGCGGCGTATCGGCGCTGCAGGTGTATGCGAACAAGGGTATCGAGTTTCTTTACGGCGGCCTGAGCTCGCCGCACATGTTCGAGGTGTTCGGCAGCGGTGGCTTCGTGTTCGCCATTCGCGTGCTGCCGATGATTGTGTTCTTCGGCAGCTTCATCGCCGTGCTCTACCACCTGGGCGTGATGGGCTGGATCATCCGCGTGGTGGGCGGCGTGCTGCGCCTGTTGCTGCGCACCAGCCGGGTGGAGTCCATGGTGGTGACCTCGGCGATTTTCATCGGCCAGTCGGAGGTGCCGCTGGTGGTGCGGCCGTTCCTGGCGCGCCTGACGCGCTCGGAGCTGTTCGCGATCATGGTGGGGGGCTTCGCCGCAGTGGCAGGCTCGGTGCTGCTGGGGTATGCGGGCCTGGGGGTGGAGCTCAAGTACCTGATCGCTGCCTGCTTCATGGTCGCGCCGGGGGCGCTGCTGATGGCCAAGCTGATGGAACCCGAGACCGAGCAGGCCCACGACCACCAGGCGCTGGAAGCCTTGCACGCCAAGGAAAACCGCGCGGCCAACATCGTCGACGCCGCCGCCGAGGGCGCTCAGGTGGGCTTGCGCCTGGCCCTGGCCGTGGGGGCGATGCTGCTGGCGTTCGTGGCGCTGATCGCCATGGTCAATGGCCTGCTGGGCTGGGCGGGAGCATGGCTGGGTTTCCCACAGCTGACCTTGCAGCTGATTCTGGGCTACGTGCTGTCGCCGCTGGCGTACCTGCTGGGCGTGCCATGGAACGAGGCGATTCTGGCCGGCGGCTTCATTGGCGAGAAGATGATTCTCAACGAGTTCGTCGCCTACGCCGACCTTGCCAACCACCTCACGGCCAGCAAGGCGGCAGAGGCGGGCGTGCCGCTGCTGTCGGCGCACACCCAGGTGATCGTCACGTTCGCGCTGTGCGGGTTTGCCAACCTGTCGTCCATCGCCATCCAGCTGGCAGGCTTGAGCAGCGTGGCCCCCGAACGGCGCCAGGAGCTGGCGCGACTGGGGTTGCGGGCGATGATCGGCGGCACTTTGTCGAACCTGATGAGCGCGGCGATCGTCGGCTTTTTCATCTCGTTGTGACGGCGCGGCCACGGGAATCGAGAAGAAATGTAACTGTATTGAATCAAAATTGAATTTCCGTCCGGCTTGTTGCTCCTACGTTGTACACGCGGCGCACGCTTGAGCCCAGATCAGGAAAAGATAGTCATGAATTCAGTCACGATGGAACGCAACGAACTCGCTCACCCCCTGGTCGTGGTGGTGGAGGATGAGGTGATCATCCGCGAGTTCGTCTGCGAAATTCTTAAGGAAGAGGGGTACCAGACCGTCGAGTTCGAGACGGCCGATGCCGCCGTGCCCTTCCTTGAGCAGCGCGCGCCCGAGGTGGGCCTGCTGCTGACTGATATCCTGATGCCGGGCAAGCTCAATGGCGCTGACTTGTCGAACCTGGTGCACGACCACTGGCCGCAGATGCCGATATTGATCATGTCGGGCCACGAAACCCCGGAGTCATCCGGGGTGAAGTGTGAAGTGGCCTTCCTGCGCAAGCCCTGGACCATCGGCCAGATGCTGCAGGGCGTGGAAGACGCCCTGCACCACGCCCACGCCCGTACGCCGCATTAAGCGGCGCTCAGCTGCGCCAGTTCCTGCGCGCTGAGCGCCAGCCGCGCCGCCCGCCCGAAGCTCTCGACCTGCGCCACGCTGGTGGCGCTGGCAATGGGCGCGGTCACGCCTTGGCGGGCAATCAGCCACGCGAGGGCCACTTCGCCAGGTTGCGCCTGGTGGGCTTCGGCGACGCTGTCCAGGGTCTTGAGCAGTGCCAGCCCGCGGGCGTCCAGGTATTTGTCGATACGCCCACCCCGTACGCTTTTGCCCAAGTCCGCCTTGCTGCGGTATTTGCCGGTCAGGAAGCCCGAGGCCAGGCTGTAGTAGGTGACCACGCCGATGTGCTCGGCAATGCACAAGTCGCGCAATTCACCTTCGAAACTGCCGCGGTCGTAGAGGTTGTACTCGGGCTGCAGCACTTGGTAGCTGGGCAGGTCGTGGGCACGCGCGGTGGCCAGGCTGGCCGCCAGTTGGCCGGCGTTGA
The DNA here is from genome assembly GCF_056175065.1 of Pseudomonas sp. JC1203. Classification (NCBI taxonomy): domain Bacteria; kingdom Pseudomonadati; phylum Pseudomonadota; class Gammaproteobacteria; order Pseudomonadales; family Pseudomonadaceae; genus Pseudomonas; species Pseudomonas sp. JC1203. Next base: position 23,684 of record NZ_JBWCAM010000003.1, on the reverse strand, counting down.
AGTTGGAGGCGCCGATGGCGCGGATCTTCCCGGCATCCAGCAGGCTGGCGTACGCCCCAAGCGTTTCTTCGGCCGGTGTGCTGGCGTCGAACTGGTGCGAGAAGTACAGGTCGATGCGGTCGGTGTTCAGCCGGCGCAACGAGTCTTCCACCGCCTGCACAATCCACTTCGCCTTCAGGCCCTGCCGCTCATCGCTGCCCATGCGCATGCCGACCTTGGTGAACAGCGCCACCTTGTCGCGCAGGCCGGGCCGGCTGGCAAACCACTTGCCCAACAAGGCTTCTGATTCCCCGCCCTGGTGGCCGGGTACCCAGGCCGAGTAGACGTCGGCGGTGTCGATGGCGTTGAAGCCCTGGTCGATGAAGGCGTCGAGGATGGCCAGGCTGGTGGCCTCGTCAGCGGTCCAGCCCAGCACGTTGCCGCCAAACACCAGCGGCGCGATGTCGATGCCCGTGTTACCCAAGTGTCGCAGTTGCATGTCGTTGCTCCAGCAATGAAATGAACGAAACCCTTGGAGTCAAGCATAAAACCCTGCGCGCCTGGATGAAAATCAGGGCATGCGGTCGGCCGTGAAGTCCGCTTCGGTGCGCGCCTGCAGCTGGCCGCCCCGGCAGGCCTGCTGGAAGCGCTGATAGTCTTTTTCGTTCTGGGCGGCATAGGCCTGGGCATAAGCGTACAGCGCATCGGCCATCTGCTCGCCGCTGCCGATGTAGCCGCTGATCAATGCCGCCTCGCCACTGGCCTTGGCGTGGGCGCGGGCCAGGGCGCGGCCGCAGATGCGCGCGTAGGCCACCAGGGTTTCGTCGTCGAAGGTTTCCAGCTCGGCCGACACCTTCATGTCGCGCAACTGGCGCACGTAGAAGTGGCGGCCGGTAGGGCCGGTGGTCCAGCCCAGGAACAGGTCGCTGGCCGACTGCATCAGGCGCTGGCCCTCGACCACGCGCTGGCCGTTGTGCTTGAAGGGCGAGCGGGCCTTGACGTAGTCGGCCAGCACCGAGCGCCGCGCCTCCTTGAACTGCAGGAACAGCGGGTGCTGCAGTTCATCGGTGAGCAGCGCCACCAGGCAGCGGGTGCCGACGCTGCCCACGCCCACCACCTTGAACGCCAGGTCATGCACCTCGAAGCGCGACAGCAGTTCGCGGCGGTCGGCCTGCAGGGTCATGCGGTAATCACTCATCAGCGCCTTGTACAGCGGCTGCCAGCGGCGCACGTTGAGCCAGTCGTCGTTGCTGTCGAGCAGCGAGGTGTCCTTGTGCAGGTGGAAAATTTCCGGCAGGTCGTCGCGGATGGTCATGCGGCCCTGGTCGTCGCGGTCGACGATTTTCGGCAGCAGCTCGGCGTGGGTGCGGCGCTGCGCCTTGGTCATGGCCTGGCGCACGTGTTCAAGGGTGTTGCTGGTTTGCGCCTGGCCCAGCAGGTCTTTGTAGCTGATTTGCCCGTACCAGGTGTTCAGCACCCCTTGCTCGGCGCACAGCACCAGGGTGGCCTGGTAGGCGTTGACCACCTCGCGGCACACCTGCTCCTCGATGGTGGTGCTGTGGCGCAGGTCGCGGGCGGCAATCAGGAAGCTCGCCACCAGGCGTTTCAGGTCCCATTCCCACGGGCCGGGGTGGGCTTCGTCGAAGTCGTTGAGGCCGAACACCAGGTTGCGCTCGGGGGTGGCGAAGCCGCCGAAGTTCATCAGGTGCGCGTCCCCGCACAGCGGGATGCTGGCGCCCATGTTCGGCGTGCCGGCCAGGTCGTGGGCCTGCAGCAGTGCGCTGCCGCGGTAGAAGGTGAAGGGCGACACCAGCATGCGCCCGTAGCGCAGCGCCACCAGGGATTTCACCCGCCCCTTGCTGGATGCCTCGATCAAGGCCAATGGGTCGCGGTCGAGGTTGCCGGGATGGGCATGGCTGCTGCGCGGGCAGAGCTTGCGCGCAGCCTTGCCGGGGTTTTCGCGGGGGGTAGGCATGGGGCGTTGGCTTCCTTGGCAGACCCGGGGCAGTGTAGCAGCGGCCGCCCACATGAAAATGTGGGCGTCAGGCGGGCCAGTTGAAGCCGGGGATCTGGCGCCCCAGGCGCTGCGCCTGGTCCAGCAGCACCTGCATCATGCGCCGGGCTGCCTCGGGCAGCGGGTCGAAGCGCGAGAACACGAAGCTGATATCAAAGCCGATCTCTTCAGCCAGCGGCTTCACCACCAGCCCGCTGTCCTGGGCCACGAACTCATCGATGATGGTCACCCCCAGCCCTTGCTTCACCAGCGCCACCGCCTCGGGGGCATTGGTGAAGTCCAGGAACGAGTTCAGCGCCACGCCGCTGCGCTCGATGGCGTCGCTGATCAGCTTGCCGAACGGGATGTCGGGGCGGAACAGCAACAGTGGCTCGCGGGCCAGGTGCGCCATGTCGATCACCGGTTGGCTCTCCAGCGCATGCCCTGGCGGCAGCACGCACACCATGCGCCCGCGCATGAACGGCAACGAGTACAGGTGGTCGTGCACCACCGGCAGCGCCGAAATCGACAGGTCGACTTTCTTGCCGAGGATCTGCACCGGCATTTCGCTCATCAGAATGGTGCGCCATTCAATGTGCATGGCTGGCACCTGGCGCTTCAGTTCGGCCAGGGCGTGGGGCAGCACCACGGTGGACAGCGAGGCGCTGCAGCACACCCGCAACTGGCGGTTCGGCGTGGTGGCCAGCGACTGCGCGCATTCGTTCACCCACAGCGCCGCCTGGTACACGCGCTCCACTTCGCGGTACAGCGCCTGGGCCTCGCTGGTGGGCACCAGGCGGTTGTTGACGCGGTCGAACAGGCGCAGCGTCAGGCGGCTCTCGATGTAGGCGATGAGCTTGCTCACCGCCGGCTGCGAGACGTAGAGCATCTTCGCCGCGCCGCTGATGGAGCCGGTAAGCATCACCGCACGGAACACTTCCATGTGGCGCAGCTTGAAGGCCATGTTCCCCGGTTCAGGGGCTTCGGCAGGGAGCAGGGGCATGTCTTAACCTTTGGTTATGGTTTGCGCCATCTGAGTATGAGCCATCCCGGGGGGATTTTTGTAGTCTGGCGCCAACTTCCACCCGGTCAGGCCGCGCCATGAGCATCTTCGACGAACCCAAGATCGACTGTCACAACCACTTGTTCGACCCGGCCAATTTCCCCTACCTGGCCAACACCATTTACCGCCCCGCCGGGCAGGAGATCGGCACCCTCAACCAGTTCGACCGGGTGCTGGACGCCTATGGCGTGCAGCACGCGCTGCTGGTGCAGCCCACCAGCGGCTACCGCGGCGACAACCGCCTGCTGCTGTCGGCGCTGGCCGCAGGGCAGGGGCGCTACAAGGGTGTGGTGGTGGTCGACCATGACATCAGCCTGGAAGCCCTGGCCGCCTACCAGGCCAAGGGCGTGGTGGGCGTGGCCTTCAACCCGGCCACCGAGGGCCTGACGGTAATGGCCGGCGCCGAGGCGTTGCTGCCCAAGCTGGCGGAACTGGGCCTGTTCGCGCAGATCCAGACCGTGGGCGACCAACTGGTCCAATTGCTGGAAATGATCGACCAGAGCGATGTGCGCCTGCTGATCGACCACTGCGGCCGCCCCGACATTGACCAGGGCCTGTACCAACCCGGCTTCCAGGCGCTGCTGCGCCTGGCCGAGCGTGGTCGGGCCACGGTGAAGATCTCCGGCATGCAGAAATTCGCGCCCATGGACACGGTGTTCGAGGACACCCTGGGCTATGTGCAGGCGCTGCTGGAAACCTTCGGCGCCGACAACTGCGTGTGGGGTTCGGACTGGCCGTTCCTGCGCATGCAGCAGCGCGTTGACTACGGCCCGCTGCTGAAGCTGGCCGAGCAGTTCATGCCCAACGCGGCCGTGCGCCGCACAGTGATGTGGGATACACCGCGGCGCCTGTTCGGCTTCCGCTGATTTGCCCGTTGCAAGGATGCCTGTGCACACACAATAACAAGAGGTAAACCCCATGAGCATCGACAGCAAACTCGAACTTCCCGCGTACGCCGCGCCGGCGGTGGCCGCGCGCACCCGCACCCGCTTCATGATCCTTGGGCTGATTTCCGGTGGCACCCTGATCAACTACCTGGACCGCAGCGTGATGGGCATCGCCGCGCCCAGCATCAGCGCCGACCTGGGGTTGAACGCGGCCATGATGGGCCTGATTTTCTCGGCCTTCTCCTGGACCTACGCGGCCGCGCAGATCCCCGGTGGCATCCTGCTGGACCGCCTGGGCACCAAGCTCACCTACTGGCTGGCGCTGACCTTGTGGTCGCTGTTCACCGGCCTGCAGGGCCTGGCCACCGGCTTCGCCTCGCTGCTGGGCATCCGCCTGATGATCGGTGCCACCGAGGCGCCGTGCTTCCCCACCAACAGCCGCGTGGTCGCCATCTGGTTCCCGCAGAGCGAGCGGGCGCGGGCCACCAGTATCTACACCCTGGCCGAGTACTGCGGCCTGGCGTTCCTCACGCCCTTGTTGTTCTGGGTGCTGCACGCCTACGGCTGGCGGTTCATGCTGATGGCCGTGGGCGCGGTGGGCATCCTCTACGGGCTGGTGTGGTGGCGCAAATTCCACGAACCCCATGAGTCCACCCAGGCCAACCAGGCCGAGCTGGATTACATCGCCGAGGGCGGGGGCGTGGTGGACGGCAGCCAGAAGGCCACGCGGTTCGCCTGGTCGCAGATTCCGGCGCTGCTCAAGCAACGCAACATGCTGGGCATTTGCCTGGGCCAGTTCGCCTGCAACTCCACCAACGTGTTCTTCCTTACCTGGTTCCCCACCTACCTGGTCACCGAGCGCCACATGCCGTGGCTGAAAGTGGGCTGGGTGGCAGTGCTGCCGTTCATTGCCGCTTCGGTGGGCACGCTGTTCGGTGGCTGGTTGTCTGACGCCATGCTGCGCCGCGGCATCTCGCTGAACGTGGCGCGCAAGCTGCCGGTGATCACCGGCCTGCTGATGGCCTCGGTGATCGTGCTGGCCAACTACGTGGACTCCGACGCCCTGGTCATCGCCATCCTGTGCGTGGCCTATTTCGCCCAGGGCATGTCGTCGCTGGCCTGGATGATCGTCTCCGACATCGCCCCCAAGGGCCTGATCGGCCTGAGCGGCGGCCTGTTCAACCTGTTCGCCAACGCCGCCGGCATCGTCATTCCGCTGGTGATCGGCATCATCGTCACCCTGACCGGCTCGTTCGTCTGGGCCATGGCCTTTATTTCCCTGGTGACGCTGTTCGGCGCCGCCTGCTACCTCTTCATGGTGCAAGACCTCAAGCGTCTGCCCGACCACCCGAACCTTTGAAAGGAGCGTTTTCATGAGTCAACACCTGGAAGGCCAGACGGCCATCATCACCGGCGGCATGCGCGGCATCGGCCTGGGCATCGCCAAGCGTCTGCGCCAGGCGGGCGCCACTATCGTCATCTGGGACCTTAACGTCGACAACTGGGACGCCACGGCCAACGGCTTCACCCCGGCCCTGCGCCAGTCGGTGAACGTCGCTTCGCTGGAATCGGTGGAAGCTGCGTTCGCCGAGGTGGTGGCGCAACTGGGCCGGGTCGACATCCTGGTCAACAACGCCGGCATCAACGGCCCTGTGGTGGAAAGCTGGAACTACCCGGTGGAGGCCTGGGACCAGGTGCTGGCCATCGACCTGACCGGGGTGTTCTATTGCTGCCGCACCGCCATCCCGCACATGCGTGAACGCAAGTACGGGCGCATCGTCAACGTTGCCTCCATGGCCGGCAAGGATGGCGTGCAGTACATCTCGGCGTATTCGGCGGCCAAGGCCGGGGTCATCGCCTTCACCAAGTCGGCGGCCAAGGAACTGGCCCAGGACGGCGTGCTGCTTAACTGCATTGCGCCGGCCATGGTGGAAACCGGCCTGATGGCCGAAATGACCCCCGAGCACATCGCCGCCAGCAAGGCCAAGATCCCCATGGGGCGCTTCCTGCAGATCGAGGAAATCGCCAACATGGTGACCTGGATCGCCGGCCCCGAGTGCAGCTTCACCACGGGCTTTGTGTTCGACCTCAGCGGCGGCAGGGCCACTTACTGATGGCCCTTGGCGTGGCTCACCTGACCGCGCTGCAACTGGCCCCCGCCGACCTGGTTCGCCAGGCCGCGGGGGCTGGTTTTTCTGCCGTGGGCCTGCGCCTGCACCCGGCCACGGCCGGTGGCGTGTGCTACCCGCTGGACGCTGCTGCGCGCAGGGACTTGAAGGGGGTGCTGGACGCCGAAAGCATGGCCGTGAGCGATATCGAATTCGTCGAACTGACGCCCGACGTTGACGTGGCGGCGTGCCTGCCGTTGCTGGAAGCCGGCGCCGAGCTGGGTGCGCTGAGCCTGACGGTGTCTGGCGACGACCCGCAGTTTTCGCGCCTGACCGACCACTACGCGCACCTGTGCGAACTGGCCGTGGATTTCGGCCTGCGGGTGGACCTGGAGTTCATGCGCTGGCGCGCGGTGGGCAACCTGGCCCAGGCGCGGCAGATTGTGCAAGGGGCAGGGCAGGCCAACGGCGGCATCCTGGTGGATGCGCTGCATCTGTTTCGCAGTGGTGGAACGCTGGCGATGCTGGCCGATGTCGACCCGCGCTGGCTGCGTGCGGTGCAACTGTGCGACGCGCCGTTGTTGGCGCCGCCTGATGAGCTGATCATCACTGAAGCAAGGGAAGGGCGCTTGCCGCCGGGGCAGGGGCAATTGCCGCTGGCCGGGTTGCTGGCAGCGTTGCCGAGGGATGTGCAGGTGAGCGTGGAAATGCCCTATGGGGCGTTGGCAAGCGAACCCCGATTGGCGCTGGCTTACCGAAGCGCGGTGCAATTGCGAGCCCCGTAGCAGCGGCCGCAGGCCGCGTCATGGCCGCCGCCACGCATGCAAGACGCAGGACCCCTGTAGCAGCGGCCGAAGGCCGCGTCACCGGCACCGCGATTTTACGCGTGCATAGGGGACGCAGCCTTCGGCAGCTGCTACGGGGGTTTTTGCATTACAGCGCGGCGTCGCTCCACTCGCCATTCACCAGGCGCTTGATGCCCAGCGGGTTGCTGTTGCGCAAGGCTTCAGGCAGCAGCTCCTGCGGGTAGTTCTGGTAGCACACCGGGCGCAGGAAGCGGTCGATGGCCAGGGTGCCCACCGACGTGCCGCGCGAGTCGGAGGTGGCCGGGTACGGGCCGCCGTGCACCATGGCTTCGCACACTTCCACGCCGGTAGGGTAGCCGTTGACCAGGATACGCCCCACTTTTTGCTCCAGCAGTGGCACCAGCCCTTGGTAGGCAACCAGGTCTGCGGGCTCGCCGATCAGCGTGGCCGTCAGTTGGCCGCGCAGGCCCTGCAAGGCTGCTTTCAACTGCGCATCGTCCTTGGCTTCGATGACGATGGTGGCCGGCCCGAACACTTCTTCCTGCAGCAGCTCATCACCTTCCAGCAGCAGCGCCACGTCGGCCTTGAACAGCTGTGGCCGCGCCTGGTTGCCCGACTGCGCTTCACCGGCCAGGTGGGTGACGCCCGGGTGCGCCAGCAGGTGCTCAAGGCCCTGGCTGTAGCTGCGCAGGCCGCCGGCGTTGAGCATGGTTTGCGGGGCCTGGGCGGCCATCTGCGCTTGCAGCTGGCCAAGGAACGCGGTGAAGGCCGGCGAGCTGACGCCGATCACCAGGCCTGGGTTGGTGCAGAACTGGCCGCAGCCCATGACCACCGAGGCAGCCAGGTCCTTGGCCACGGAGTCACCGCGGCTGGCCAGGGCTTCAGGCAGCAGCACCACCGGGTTGATGCTCGACATCTCGGCGAATACCGGGATGGGTTGCGGGCGCTCGGCGGCCATTTTGCACAGGGCGTTGCCGCCGCTCAGCGAACCGGTGAAACCCACGGCCTGGATGGCCGGGTGCTTGACCAGCCACTCGCCAACACCGCCGCCGAAGATCATGTTGAACACGCCCTTGGGCATGCCGGTTTTCTCCGCAGCGCGGATAATCGCGCAGCCCACCTGGTCGGCGGTGGCCATGTGGCCGCTGTGGGCCTTGAACACCACCGGGCAACCCGAAGCCAGCGCGGCGGCGGTGTCGCCACCGGCGGTGCTGAAGGCCAGCGGGAAGTTGCTGGCGCCGAACACCGCTACCGGGCCTACGCCAATGCGGTATTGGCGCAGGTCCACGCGCGGCAGCGGCTTGCGGTCCGGCAGGGCCAGGTCGATGCGCGCGCCGAGGAAGTCGCCGCGGCGCAGCACTTTGGCGAACAGGCGCATCTGCCCGCTGGTGCGGCCGCGCTCACCCTGGATACGGCCGGCGGGCAGGGCGGTCTCGCGGCAGACAATGGCCACGAAGTCGTCGCCCAGGGCGTCGATCTCATCGGCAATGGCGTCGAGGAATTCGGCGCGGCGGGCCGGGCTCAAATGGCGGAACTCGCCAAAGGCGCTTTCAGCGGCCAGGCAGGCGGCGTTGACTTCGGCCTCGGTGGCCTGGGTGAATTCGAAGGGCAGGGCCTCGCCGGTGGTGGCGTCCAGGCTCTGCAGGCGCTTGCTGCCCTGGGCGCTGCGGCTGCCGGCAATGAAGTTGTGGCCGAGAAGGGTGGACATCGTGATCTCCTGGTTCTTCAGATTGTTCTGAGAAAGCACTAACGGCTTGATGTTGACGGACATCGTACAACTGCAAAAGCGGTTGTGCAATCTCCCGCCTGCGGGTGCACAGCCCATCCTGTCGGACAATTATTTTAATTGCCGGCTACAGAAAAGGTGTCGAGGTACGATAACTAGGCAGGATTGGGCCATTGGCTGTCACTTGGCTATCACTTACCTGCCTCGGGATTCGTTCATGCTAATAAGAAACATCGGTGTCGCCCCCCGCGCCTTGACCGGCTTTTCCCTGATCGCCGCCCTAGTGGCGCTGCTCGGTTTTTTCGCCCTGGGGCAGATGTCCAACATTCGCCAGGGCCAGGTGGCCACCGAAAACGACTGGGTGCCCAGCCTGCGGGCGGTGAGCGATATCCGCGAGATCATGCTGCGCATTCGCACCATTTCCCTGCGCATGGCCCTGGACACCGACCCCGCCAGCATCACCAGCTACCGCAGCCAGATGGACACCCGTCTCAACGACCTGCAGGCGAAACTGCAAGGCTACCGGCCGCGGGTGAACACGCCAAAAGAGCAGGAGATTTTTGCCCGCTTCGAGCAGTCGCTCAAAGGCTACAACGACGCCCTGCAGCGTTCCTTCGTGCTGGCCGGGCAGGGCGACAAGGCCGGTTTGCTGAAGTTGCTGCTGGTGGACATGAAGCCGTTGGTGGACGACTCCGGCAGCCAGCTCAATGAACTGGGCGACTACTACAGCGCTGGTATCGGCAAGGAAACCCAGGGTTCGGCCGAGCAATATGAGCGTTCGCGCACGGTGATCCTGGTGTTCATCGGCCTGGCGGCGCTGGCCACTATCGGCCTGGCGCTGATACTGACCCGCAGCATCGTCACCCCACTGAACGCCGCCCTGGCCGCCGCCGAACGCATTGCCGAGGGCGACCTCAGCCAGCCCATCAAGGCCGACGGCAGCGACGAGGCCGGGCGCCTGCTGACTGCACTGGCGGCCATGCAGCAGCAATTGCGCCAGACCCTGGGCGAGATCTCCACCAGTTCCAGCGCCCTGTCATCGTCGCTGCATGCCTTGCGCCAGGCGTCCGAGGCGGGCAGCGACGGCATGCACCGGCAAAGCGAGGAAGTGAACATGGCCGCCACTGCGGTCACCGAACTGAGCGCGGCGGTGGACGAGGTGGCCAGCCATGCGGTGTCTACCTCCGACTCCACCCGCGATTGCAACGAAGTGGCGCGGCAGGGCCAGGGCAAGGTCGCCGACACCCGCGCCAGTATCGAGCAGCTGCGCAGCGACCTGCAGGCCACCGCCAGCCAGGTCAGTGCGCTGGCCGAACGCTCGCAGGCCATCGGCACGGTGCTGGACGTGATCGGCGCCATCGCCGGGCAGACCAACCTGCTGGCCCTGAACGCCGCCATTGAAGCGGCGCGCGCGGGCGAGTCGGGGCGTGGTTTTGCCGTGGTCGCCGATGAGGTGCGGGCCCTGGCGCACCGTACCCAGCAGTCGACCCTGGAGATCGAAACCATGGTGCAGGGCATGCGCAGCGGTTCCGACCTGGCGCTGCAGGCCATGCACACCAGCGCCCAGCGTGCCGATGCCACGTTGGGCATCGCCGACGGCGCGGCGCAGGCGTTGCAGGGCATCACCCAGGCCATGGAACAGATCATGGAGCGCAACCTGGTGATCGCCAGCGCTACCGAAGAGCAGGCGCAGGTAGCGCGGGAGGTGGACAGCAATCTGCTGAACATTCGCGATTTCGCCAGCCGGGCAGCGGACGGTGCGCAGCAGTCGCGCGAGGCCACCCGGGATTTGGCGCAGTTGGCGGGTAACCTCGATGGGTTGGTGTCGCGCTTCCGCTTTTAACGGCCGCAGGCCCCCGCCGCCTGGAAGCGGGGGCCATCGACACTCAGTGCTGCGCAGCGCCCACCAGCGCTTCGCTGTCGGGCTTCCCAACCGCGGCGCGGCGCCCGATCATCAGCAGCGCCACTGCCAGCGCCAGCCCGGCAATCAGCGTCGCCACCCAGCCCAGCGTCTCCAACCCCAGGTGGCGAATACCCAAGCCGCCGACGATAGCCCCCAGGCCGATACCGGCATTGGCCGCCGAAATATTCAGCGAGGCCGCCAGCGCCTGGGCGCGAGCGCCGGCCTGCATGACGCGCACCTGGCACACCGGGAACAGCGCGGTGTAGCCGATGCCCCAGGCGATCAGCGCCACCACCAGCCAGGCGTGGTGCTGCGCGGCCGGCACCACGGCAAGCATGCCGGCGGCCATCACCACCAGGAACAGCACCATGGCGCCCAGCGGCTTGCGGTCCACCAGTTGGCCGCCCCAGTGGTTGCCGAGCATGCCCACCGCGCCAAAGCCCATCAGCCACCAGCCAACCTGGCTGGCCGGCACCTGGGCCAGGCGTTCAAGGATATCCGCCAGGTAGGTGTAGGCGGTGAACATGGCGGTGAAGGTCAGCACCGACAGCAGCACGTGGGCCAGGAAGCGCGGTTGGCGCAGGATGGCGGTCTGCTTTTCGCCTGCGGCCGCCTTTGGCGAGGTGGGCAGGGTAGGCATGGCCAGGTGCATCAGCGCGGCGATGACCAGCGACACGGCGGCCAGCACCCAGAAGGTGCCGCGCCAGCCCAGGGTGTCGGCAGCCACGGTGCCCAGCGGCACGCCGAATACCAGCGCTGCGGAGATGCCCATGTACACCTTGGACACGGCCTTGCCAGCCTTGCCCGGGCCGGCCAGTTGCCCGGCGGTCTCACTGGCGGTGCCCCAGAACACCGGCAGGCCCAACGCCGGAATGAAGCGCGCCAGGGCCATGATCCAGATGTTGCTGGCCACGGCGGCCAGCACGTTGGAGGCGGCAAACACCAACAGAATCACCGTGAACAGGCGCTTGCGTTCCACCTGCGCCAGGCGCGCGGTAAGCAGTGGCCCGAACAGCATCACGGTGAAGGCGAACAGGGTGACCAACTGCCCGGCGAGGGCGATGGACACGTCGAGGTCGCGGGCCAGGGCGGGCAGCAGGCCGACGATCAGGAACTCGGTGGTGACGATGATGAACGCCGCCACGGTCATGATCAGGATTTGCATGCCCGAATGGGCGGACGGCGTGGCGTGGGCCACGGGTGAGGACTGCATGACGCTTAACTCCAGAAAGGTTTTGCCGTAGCCTATTGGAGAATTGGTTGGCTATTTTGGCCATTTTTTACCAACTGTATTGAACTGAGTTCAACAATGGAGCGGCGATGTTTTCTTCCGAACGGCTCAAGGGCATCGACGTGTTCGTCAGCGTGGCGGATCTGGGCAGCTTCACCGCCGCTTCCGAGCGTTTGAACCTGAGCATCTCGGCGGTCAGCAAAAGCGTGGCGCGCCTGGAAGCGCGGCTGGGCGCGCGGTTATTCAACCGCACCACCCGGCGCATGGCGCTGACCGAGGCCGGGCAGACGTTCTACCGCACCTGCACGGCCGTGCTCTGCGACCTGGAACAAGTGGAACTGGCGCTTAGCGCCGAGCAGGGCGAGCCCTACGGGCACCTGCGCATCGACCTGCCGGCCTCTTACGGGCGCCTGCACGTGCTGCCGCTGATCCTCGATTTCGTCAAGCAGCACCCGCGGCTGCTGCCCCATGTGTCGTTCTCCGACCGCTTCGTCGACCCGGTGCAGGACGGCATCGACATTGTCGTGCGCATTGGCGGCGCGGACGCCTGGCCGGCCGCGCTGGGGCACCGCTACATTGGCGCCCAGCGCATGATCTTCTGCGCCGCGCCCGCCTACCTTGCGCGCCACGGCGTGCCGCAGACGGCCGATGACCTGGAGCACCACCACTGCGTGGGTTATGGCCAGAACGACGGGCTGGTGGGGCCGTGGTATTTCAAGGGCCGCCAACCGGGCGAGATGGAGCGGCGCATCATGCACCCGCACATTGCCGTGGGTGATGGCGAAGGCGAGGTGATGGCGGCGCTGGCGGGCCTGGGCATCGCCCAATTGCCGACCTGGCTGGCGGGGCAGCATGTGGCGAGCGGGGCGCTGGTGGAGGTGCTGCCGGACCTGGCCACCGCCGGTCAGCCGATGAACCTTGTGTGGCTGAAGAGCCGTGAAAGCCTGCCCAAGGTGAGCGTGCTGCTGGACTACTTGGGCGGGCGCCTGACGCCGGCGGGTGTTACACCGCTTGTGGGAGCTGGCTTGCCAGCGAGCTTCTAGGGCCTCAACAGCTCGCTGGCAAGCCCGCTCCCACGACCGGGACCCGTTGCCCAGCAACCACC
>NZ_JBWCAM010000003.1:0-10873 GCF_056175065.1 Pseudomonas sp. JC1203 | reverse complement strand
GCTGCGGGGTGGGGGCGGGGGCCGCCCCCCCCCCGCCCCCCCCCCCCCCCCCCCCCCCCCCCCCCCCCCCCCCCACTACGGGGACACGTTGCCCAGCAACCACCCACGGAACGCTTCCAGCGCCGGCAACGCGCGGTTGCGCGGTGGGTACACCAGGTAATAGCTGCGCGCGCTGGCGTAGGGCAGGGCGGGGCTGAGCAGTTCGCCGTTGGCCAGCTCTTCGGTGATCAACACGCGCGGCACCAGGCCGATGCCGATGTCGGCCCGCACTGCCTGCACCAGGTGCGAGGTCAGCTCGAAGCTTGCCCCCAGGCGCATGCTCTGGTGCGCCAGGCTATGGTGGGCGAACCACTCGCCCCAGGCGTTGGGGTTGTTGGCGACGCTGAGCAGCACCTGCTGGCTGATGGCCGCCGGCGTCCATTCGGCGCGGGTGGCCGCCAGGGTCGGCGACAGCACCACCATCAGCTCTTCGGCGTACAGGCGGTGGCAGATCAGCCCGGGCTGGTCACCGGTGGCCACGACGATGGCGGCGTCGATGCCGCTGGTCTCGAAGTCCACCGGCTCGATGCGCGAATTGATGTGCACCATGATTTCCGGGTGCTGGCGGTAAAAGTCATGCAGGCGTGGCAGCAGCCATTTCGAACCGAAGGTGGGCAGCGTGGCCAGGCGCAGGCTGCCGCTGCCGGCCTGGTGCGCCATGGCGTGCAGGGTGGCGCTGCGCACGCGGCCCAGGGCCTCGCTGATTTCGCGCTGGTAAAGCCGGCCCACCTCGGTAAGCCTCACCGCGCGGCCTTCGCGGCGGAACAGGGCCACCCCCAGTTGTTGCTCCAGGGCCTGCACCTGGCGGGTTACCGCGCTTTGGGTCAGGGACAGTTCCTCGGCAGCGCGGGTGTAGCTCTCATGGCGTGCCGCCGCCTCGAAGGCCAGCAGCACCGACATGGACGGGGTGAGGTTGCGGTAATTCATTCGTAAAAGTCATCAATGCAGGTGCGAATATCGGTTTGTGCCGGGCGCCAGGCTCCGGGATCATTGGCATCATCCGCTACCTGGCCGATGATAACCAGCACGCCCAGGCCAGTATCCATGATTATCCTGACATAAAGACGAGGCCATCCCCGATGATCGCCCAATTGACCGGCACCGCACCGGCCAGCCTGTACCCCGAATTCCTCGAAGCCCTGCGCAGCGCCGGCTTCAAGGGCCAGCTGAGCACCGACTACGCCACCCGCACGGTGCTGGCCACCGACAACTCCATCTATCAGCGCCTGCCCCAGGCGGCGGTGTTCCCGGCCGATGCCGAGGACGTCGCGCGCGTTGCCACGCTGATGGCCCAGCCGCGCTTCCAGGGCGTCAAGTTGACCCCGCGTGGCGGCGGCACCGGCACCAACGGCCAGTCGCTGACCGACGGCATTGTCGTCGACCTGTCGCGGCACATGAACAACATCCTCGAAATCAATGTCGAGGAGCGCTGGGTGCGCGTGCAGGCGGGGGTTGTCAAGGACCAGCTCAACGCCGCGCTCAAGCCCCACGGGCTGTTCTTCGCCCCGGAGCTGTCCACCTCCAACCGCGCCACCGTGGGCGGCATGATCAACACCGACGCCAGCGGCCAGGGCAGCTGCACCTACGGCAAGACCCGCGACCACGTGCTGGAATTGCACAGCGTGCTGCTGGGCGGCCAGCGCCTGCATACCTACCCGCTGAGCGACGATGAACTGGAACAGGCCTGCGCCGTGCCGGGCCGTGCTGGCGAGGTGTACCGCGCCGCCCGCAAGATCCAGGAAACCCAGGGCGAGCTGATCGAGCGCACCTTCCCGCCGCTCAACCGCTGCCTGACCGGCTACGACCTGGCGCACCTGCGCGACGAGCAGGGGCGCTTCAACCTCAGCAGCGTGCTGTGCGGCGCCGAAGGTTCGCTGGGCTACCTGGTGGAAGCCAAGCTCAACGTGCTGCCGATTCCCACCTACCAGGTGGTGGTCAACGTGCGTTACGCAAGCTTCATGGACGCCCTGCGCGACGCCAATGCCTTGCTCGAGCACACGCCGATTTCCATCGAGACGGTGGACTCCAAGGTGCTGTTGCTGGCGATGAAGGACATCATCTGGCACGCCGTGGCCGAGTACTTCCCGGCCGACCCGGCCCGCCCGACCCTGGGCATCAACCTGGTGGAATTCGCCGGCGACGACCCGGCCGAGGTCAACGCCCGCGTGGCCGCCTTCGTCGAACACTTGCAGGCGGACAAGAGCATCGAGCGCCTGGGCCACACCCTGGCCGAAGGCGCTGGCGCGGTGAACCGCGTGTACACCATGCGCAAGCGCTCGGTGGGCCTGCTGGGCAACGTCGATGGCGAGGCACGGCCGCAGCCGTTCGTGGAAGACACCGCAGTGCCGCCCGAGAAACTGGCCGACTACATCGCCGACTTCCGCGCGTTGCTGGACAGCCATGGCCTGGCGTATGGCATGTTCGGCCATGTGGACGCCGGCGTGCTGCACGTACGGCCTATCCTGGACATGAAAGACCCGGCCCAGGCCGCGCTGGTCAAGCCGATCTCCGATGCGGTGGCGGCGCTCACGCAAAGTTATGGTGGCCTGTTGTGGGGCGAGCACGGCAAGGGCCTGCGCTCGGAATACGTGCCGGCCTACTTCGGCGAACTGTACCCGTCGCTGCAACAGCTCAAGGGCGCGTTCGACCCGCACAACCAGCTCAACCCCGGCAAGATCTGCACCCCGCCGGACAGCGCCGAAGGCCTGATCAAGGTCGATGAAGCGCCGCTGCGTGGCGACTACGACCGCCAGATCGACGAGCGTGTTTGGCAGGACTACGGCACCGCGCTGCACTGCAACGGCAACGGTGCCTGCTACAACTTCGACCCCGACGACGCCATGTGCCCGTCGTGGAAAGCCACCCGCGAACGTCAGCATTCGCCCAAGGGCCGTGCCTCGCTGCTTCGCGAGTGGCTGCGCCTGCAGGGCGCGGCAGACATCGACGTGCTGGCGGCGGCGCGCAACCAGGTGTCGTGGCTCAAGGGCCTGCCCACGCGCTTGCGCAATAACCTGGCGCGCCGTCGTGGCCAGGCCGATTTCTCCCATGAGGTGTACGACGCCATGGCCGGCTGCCTGGCGTGCAAGTCCTGCGCGGGGCAGTGCCCGGTGAAGGTCAACGTGCCCGAGTTCCGCTCGCGTTTCCTCGAGCTGTACCACGGCCGCTACCAGCGCCCGCTGCGTGACTACCTGATCGGTTCGCTGGAATTCACCCTGCCGTACCTGGCCCACGCGCCGGGGCTGTACAACGCGGTGATGGGTTCGGCGCTGATTGGCCGGCTGCTCAAGGGCCAGGCCGGCATGGTCGACAGCCCGCTGATCAGCCGCTACAACCTGCAGGCCACGCTGACCCGCTGCAACGTGCGGGTGGCCACGCTGCCGGCCCTGGCCGAACTGACCCCGGCGCAACGCGAGCGAAGCGTGGTGCTGGTGCAGGATGCCTTCACCCGTTATTTCGAAACGCCGCTGCTGGCTGCGTTCATCGACCTGGCGCACCGCCTGGGCTACCGGGTGTTCCTGGCGCCCTACAGCGCCAACGGCAAGCCCCTGCACGTGCAGGGCTTCCTCGGTGCCTTTGCCAAGGCGGCCATTCGCAACGCCCGCCAGCTCAAGGCCGTGGCCGACTGCGGCGTGCGCCTGGTGGGCCTGGACCCGGCCATGACCCTGGTGTACCGCCAGGAATACCTCAAAGTGCCGGGCCTGGGCGAATGCCCGGCCGTGGCCTTGCCGCAGGAATGGCTGATGGACGTGCTGCCCGAACAGGCCGCCAGCGCTACCGGCAACTACCGCCTGATGGCCCACTGCACCGAGAAAACCAACGTGCCGGCCAGCACCCGCCAGTGGGAGCAGGTGTTCGCGCGCCTGGGCCTGAAATTGGCCACCGAAGCCACTGGCTGCTGCGGCATGTCCGGCACCTACGGCCACGAGGCGCGCAACCAGGGCACGTCGCGGACCATCTTCGAGCAGTCCTGGGCCGGCAAGCTGGACAAGCAGGGCGAAGCCCTGGCCACCGGCTATTCGTGCCGCAGCCAGGTCAAGCGCATGGCCGACCGCGAACTGCGCCACCCGCTGGAGGTGGTGCTGCAGCACCTGCTGTAAAGGAGGAATCGCGTCGCCTGCATCGCGACGTCGTTTCAAGACAGTTGCTGCTACATCCTGTGGGAGCGGGGGGGGGCGGGGGGGGGGGGGGGGGGGCAGGCGTGCCCGGGCCACCCCCGGGGGCTGGGGGGGCCCCGGGTTGTTTTTGGGAAAAAAAACGCTCGCGGCCACCCCAGCTCCCACAAGACAGTTGCTGCTACAGTTTTTTGTGTCGTTGCCGATACAAGGAGGTCGCTCACACGTACATGGAGGCGCAGGATGCGCATCAATCTGTATACCCAGCAGTCGATCACCAACCTTGCCGCCAGCAAGGCCGCACAATCCACCACGGTGATCAGCACCGTGGTGCAGCCTGGCAAGCAGGCCAAAGATGCCACCGTCACCCTGAGCATCGACGCGGTCACCAAAAGCCAGGCCGCCAGCCTCTACGGTGCTTTCTTCACTGGCCGTGAAGGCTTCAACACCGATGCCCTGGCCTTGGGCGCAGTATTGCCCCAGGCCACTTCCAGCTCTACCGGGCTTTCCGACGACGAGATCAGCCAGGACGCCCGCAACCGCCTGGATGCCGTGTATGCGGCGATGGCCGCTACCAGCAACCCGTTCTCCAACACCGAGCAGGACCGCAACAGCCTGTTCGGCAGCCTTGACCGCCGCTCATTGCTGGCGGTGGCGCAGAACGAGGGCGGCTTGTTCTCGGATGAAGAGCAGGCTTCGGCCTACGGCTTGATGCACCAACAACAGGCCTTGGCCACCGGCCAGGTCACGGGCCCCCAGGCCGATGCCCTGGGCTTGAAGCATGTGGACGATTACAACCAGATACTGACGCTGACGGCGTCGTTCCTCGACAACGTCAGCGACGCGGAAAAGGCCACCTCGGAATGGAAACTGGCCCGCGCCAGGTCCGCCGGTGTATCGCCCAACGACACCAAGGACAGCACCGACGATGCCCTGGCGAAACTGATGGTTTCCATAGGCCTGCGCTGACCGCAAACCCGTAGCAGCTGCCGCCAGGCTGCGTCACGACGCGCCGCGTATTTCGAGGTGTACCGCGCCGTGGCCGGACGCCGCCTGGCGGCAGCTGCCATGGGCTCGGCAGCCCGCCGACAGGTGCGTCGTTCCTGACCCTGACTCCGCCATTTGCATGACGAACCGTGTTCAAGGCCGTGCTACAACAGCGCGACTACTCCGCACGGAATGCCCTTGATGCCCACATCTGCCCAACGCCCCGGTTCGCGCTTCGGCCTGTTCTGCGCCGCCAGTTTCCTGCTGTCCATTGCCTATGGCAGCACCTTCCTGCTTTCGTTGCTGGTGGCCAGCCACGGCGGCAGCGAGCGCGATGCCGGCCAGGTGTTTGCCGTGGCCATGGTCAGTACCTTGCTGGCGGTGCTGGTGTCGGGCCATGTGATGCAGCGCCTGGGCGCCGGGCGCTCGGTGGCGTTTGGCGCCGGCTGCCTGGTGCTGGCCTCGCTGGGTTTTGCCCTGGTGCCGGGGCTGGGCGTGGCGCTGCTGGGCTGCGGCCTGCTGCTGGGCATCGGCTGGGGGCTGTTCTACACCCTGGGGCCGATCATGGTGGCGGCCATGGTCGAACCGGCCCGGCGCACCCACTGTTTCGCGTTGCTGTCGGGCAGCATGCTGACCGGCATCGGCAGCGGCCCCCTGGCCGGCAAGCTGGCCAGCCTGTATGGCCTGCCGGTGCACAGCGCGTTCCTGCTGGCCGCCGCGTGCGCGGTGGTGGGTGGGGCGTATTTCTGGCGGCTTGGCAGCCGCGCGCAAGGCTCGGGCGAGCCGGTGCAGATCAGCCTGGCCAGCGCCGCCCAGGTGCTGCGCTCGCGCGCCGCGCTGTCGATTCTGATGGTAGGCCTGGGCGGCGCGATCTTTGGCGGCATGGGCAGCTTCCAGACCAGCTACGCCGCCAGCCTGGGCCTGGACTATTCGCTGTTCTTCATTGGCTTCATGGGCGCGGCTATCGCCTGCCGCTTGCTGATTGCCGGGTGGGTGGTGAAGCGCAACCCGTTGGCCGCCTCCGCGGTGCTGACCACGCTGATGCTGGCAGCGGTGTTCGGCTTCTCCAGCTGGGTGCACGGCAGCCTCAGCTACCTGCTGACCGCCGCGCTGCTGGGGGTCGGCTATGGCTTGAACTACTCGGTCATCAACGGCCTCGCCGCCAACCAGGCACCGCCGCGGCTCACGGCCCAGGCGCTGCTGCTGTTCAGCCTGGCGTATTTCATCGGCGTGTTCGGCTTTCCCTTCGTGATGGGCAAGGTCATCAGCGCGGCGGGGGTGCATGGGATGCTGGTCAGCGTGGCAGTCATGGCCTTGCTGGTCTGGGCCCTGGCGGTGGCGCGGGTGATCGGCGGGCGCATTACGTGCGCAGCCGCTGCCTGAGGGATGCAACCGTGGGTTTGCGCTACGCTGATAACTGTCCAACCTTTGCAGAAGGAGGCAGGTCATGCGCGTCATGGTATTGGTCAAGGCTACTGAAGAGAGCGAAACGGGCACGCTGCCCAGCACCGAACTGATGGAGGCGATGGGCAAATTCAACGACGAACTGGTGGCTGCGGGGCTACTGCAGGCTGCCGATGGCCTGAAGCCGTCATCCCAAGGCAAACGCGTCGCGTTCGATGGCACCAAGCGCACCGTCAGCGATGGCCCGTTTGCCCACACCCGCGAGCTGGTCGCGGGGTTCTGGATCTGGGAGGTCGAGGACATGGACGAGGCGGTGTCGTGGGTCAAGCGTTGCCCCAACCCTATGCCCGGCCCGAGCGAAATCGAAATCCGGCCGTTTTATGAGATGTCGGATTTCGAGTGACGCCCGGACGCCGCCTTCGGCAGCTGCTACGGGAGCAGGCGTTTCTGGAAGAAGTGGCGGGTGTGGGTTGGCGGGTAGTCGTCGATGTGGCCGAACTCGGTGTAGCCGTGGCGCTGGTAGAACGCCGGGGCCTGGAAGCTGAAAGTGTCCAGCCAGATGCCCACGCATTCCTTGGCCCGCGCGTGCGCCTCGGCCATTTCCATCAGGCGTGAGCCTGTGCCTTGGCCACGTGTCTGCTCGGGCACCACCAGCAGTTCGATGAACATCCAACGGTAGAACAACTTCCCATACAGGCCGCCGATGATTTCGTCGGTCTGCTCGTCGCGCACCAGCAGCGCGAAGGTTTCCGGCACCGTGCTGCCGGCGTTGGCGATGTTGTACGCGCGCAGCGGCTTGACGATGGCGTTGCGCTCGGCTTCGCCAGGGTTGTTGTCCAGTTCGATGCGCACGCTCATTGGCCGGCCCTCACGGTGATCACGCCTTGCAGGTATTGCACCGCATGGCCTGCGACGAACACGCGGCCTTCCTCGACGCGGCAGTCCAGTTCGCCCTGGCGTTGCAGGCCTTGCAGTGCTTGCAGGCGGGTTTTGCCCAGGCGCTTGGCCCAGAACGGCGCCAGCCCTGCGTGGATGGAGCCGGTGACCGAGTCTTCCTCGCCGCCGTTGGCCGGCCAGAAATAGCGGGAGTGGAAGTCGTGGGCAACGCCCGGCGCGGTGACCACCACGTCGCGTGGGGCCAGGGTTTTCAGCAGGTCGCAACGCGTGACCACGGCCTCCACCTGCGCCGCGTTTTCGTACACGGCAAAGTACGCCTGGCGGCTGACCCAGTATTCGCTGGGGGCAATCGACAGCCCTTCGACCAACGCTGTCGGCACCTCGGTGAGCGGCGTGGGCGCAAGTTCTGGGAAGCTCAGTTCAAGCTTGCCATCTGCTAGGCGGCGCACCGGAATGTCGCCGACGGCTTTGGCCCA
Organism: Pseudomonas sp. JC1203; assembly: GCF_056175065.1. Classification (NCBI taxonomy): domain Bacteria; kingdom Pseudomonadati; phylum Pseudomonadota; class Gammaproteobacteria; order Pseudomonadales; family Pseudomonadaceae; genus Pseudomonas; species Pseudomonas sp. JC1203. The sequence continues at coordinate 2,958 of NZ_JBWCAM010000003.1, read as the reverse complement.
GAAGGTCAGGGTTTCCGGGGCGCCAAGCTGGTTGAACAGCACGAAGGCGCTGGCCAGGGTGGCGTGGCCGCAGAAGTCGATTTCGGTGAACGGCGAGAACCAGCGAATCTCATAATGACCACGTTCGTTACGCACGAAAAATGCGGTTTCCGCCAAGGCGTTTTCAATGGCGATGGCTTGCATGACCTCGTCGGGCAGCCAGGCGTCCAGGGGCACCACGGCGGCAGGGTTGCCGGCGAAGAGGCGGGAGGTGAAAGCGTCGATCTGGTAGAGGGGGAGTTGCATGGGCTAAGTCCTTGCCGATCCGTGCACGCACGTTAACAACCCCACGCACCGCCCAGAAGTGACAGATCGCGATTATGTCCACGATACAGTCCCCGTAGCAGCTGCCGCCTGGCGGCGTCCTCCATGCACCACCGCAGCGGTGCCGGACGCCGCCTGGCGGCAGCTGCTACGGGGTGGTGTGGGGTAATGGGTGCGGGGTAGGGCGCAGCCCGGCGCAGGCCAGGGCGGCTGCGGTGAGCAGCGTTACCACACAGATCATCAGGGCGTAGTTCATGCCGCGCATGAATGCCTGCGGCGCGGCATCGCGGATCAGGAAGCCGAACAACGCCACGCCGGTGATGCCGCCCACCTGCCGCGCTGCGTTCAGCAACCCGGACGCCACCCCGGCCTGGTGCCCGGCTGCGGCCGCCAGCGCTGCGCCGGTAATGGTGGGGATGGTTAAAGCAATGCCACCGCCAGCCAGCAGCATTGGCAGTATCAGCCAACCAAAGCTGTGGGCGGCCAGCGCGGGTAGCATCAGCCAATAACCGAGTGCCGAGATCAGCAAGCCCATGGTTGCCAGGCGTTGCCGGCCGATTCGCTGCACCAGCCGGCCAGCCAGGATGTTCATCGCCATGAGAATCGCCATCATCGGCAGGAACGCCAGGCCGGTCTGTTCGGGCGTGAAGTGTTCGATGGTCTGGAAGAACAGGCTCAGGGCGAACACCATGCCGTAGAACACCAGGTTGACCAGCACCCCGATGGTGTTGGCGCTGGCTAGCAGCGGGTCGCGCAGCAGCGCCAGGGGCAGCATTGGCCGCGCCGCGCGGGCCTCCAGCCACACAAACAGCACAGCGCCCACTACACAGGCCGTTGCGGCGGCGATGATGACCGGGTTGGCCCAGCCCAGGGCGCTGGCCTGGGTCAGGGCAAAAGTGAAACTGCCCAGGGTCAGCACCGCTGCCAGTTGCCCGGGCACGTCCAGGCTGCGTTGCGGCTGTACGGGGGAGCGGGGCGCGTGGCGGGCGGTCAGCCACAGGCCGAGCAGGCCGACCGGCACGTTGATGAAAAACAGGCTGCGCCAGCCCAATGTGGCGATCAATACACCGCCCACCACCGGGCCCGCCGCCAGTGCAATGCCGCCGCCCGCACCCCACCAGCCCACGGCACGGTTGCGCGCGGCCGGGTCCTGGAAGGCGTGCTGCAACAGCGACAACGACGTGGGTACCAACAGCGCCGCGCCCACCCCCTGGGCCAGGCGCCAGCCGATCAAGGCGACCAAACCCTGCGCCAGGCCGCAGCCCATGGACGCCAGCGCAAACAGCGCGTAGCCGAGCATGAACACCCGCTTGGCGCCAAACCGGTCGGCGAGGGTGCCGGCCATCAATAGCAGCGCGGCGAACACCATGGCGTAGGCGTTCACTACCCACTGCAGGTCGGTGACGCTGGCCAACAAGTCCTGACGCAAGGCCTGCAGCGCCACGTTGACCACGCTGACGTCCATCAGCACGATAAAAAACCCCAGGCAGGTGGCGAATTGGACCTTCCTGGCAGTGGAACTGAACATAGGCTTGACCTCCAGATTGAGGTCTTCACGCTAACGTGCCTGCTTCTGTGCGAAAATTCCGTATATGCGCACTGCTGACTGGAGAAAACGCACCGATGTTTGATTGGGAGAGTCTTCGCGTGTTCCTTGCCATTGGCCACGCCGGCAGCCTGGCCGGTGCGGCGCGGGCCTTGAAGGTTGACCATGCCACGGTCAGCCGGCGCCTTGGCGCGCTGGAGGCGGAGTTGCAGGTACGCCTGGTGGACCGCCTGCCGCGTGCCTGCCGGCTGACTGCGGTGGGTTTGCAGGTGTTCGCGCTGGCCAGCGAGATGGAGGCCAGCGCTTTCGCCTTGCAGCGCGTGGTGCGCGCCGAGCATTCGCCGGCGGCAGGCCGGGTAGTCCTCAGTGCACCGCCGGTACTGGCCAGCAACTTCCTCGCTGCGACGCTACGCCGCTTTCAGCAGCAGTACCCACAGGTGCAACTGTCCATTGTCAGCCAGGTGCATAGCGTGTCCCTGGGCCGCCGCGAAGCCGACATTGCCGTGCGCCTGTACCGGCCCACCGAGCCGGACAGCGTCACGCGCAAAGTGGGCAGCATGCCGTTCGGTCTGTATGCCAGCGTCGACTACGAACATCTGAGTGCCCCTGCGCAATGGCAGTTCATCACCTACGGGCCAGAGCTTGCCGACATGCCTCACCAGCAATGGATGATGGCCGTGGCCCAGGGACGGCCGGTTGCCTGCGAAGTCACCGACCTCACCACCCAGCACGCTGCCGCACGCACCGGCGTGGGCGTGGCCGGGCTGCCACGGTTCATGGGCGATGCCGACCCGTTGTTGCAACGCCTGCCGTTGGAGGGTGAAGGGTTTGCCCGGGAGATCTGGCTGGTGCTGCACGCAGACCTGCGGCATTCGCCGTTGCTGCGCGCGGTGATGGCGTTCCTAGTGGACGTGATAAGCGAGACGTTCGACACCGCCCCGTAGCAGCTGCCGCAGGCGGCGTCCGGGTGCGCTGCGGTGTGCCGGGAAGAACAAACGCTGCAGTTCGTCGCCAGGGTGCTCGGCGCGCATGAACGCCTCGCCCACCAGGAACGAATACACCTCGCTGATTTCCATCAGCTCGACGTCGGCACGGTTGAGGATGCCGCT
>NZ_JBWCAM010000002.1:314622-480013 GCF_056175065.1 Pseudomonas sp. JC1203 | reverse complement strand
TCGCAGCGGCGCACCAGGTTTTCGGCCAGCACGCGGGACACGTAGGGCAGGGTGGCGTAGGCGCCGGGCTTGATCGCGTCGATGGCGGCGCGGGTGTCGAAATAGTCCAGGGCGGTGCCTGGCAGGTTCTTGCGGTATTGAGTGTTCATGTCCGCGGTGGGGGGGGGGCGGCGGGGGGGGGGCGGGGGGGCCCCCCCCCCGCCCCCCCCCCCCGGCTCCTACGGTCGGTGTTTGCACCCTGGTTTTGCGTTATCGGTGCTCTATTGGCACGTACGCGCGCTGTTCCACGCCCACATACTCGGCGCTGGGCCGGATAATGCGGTTATTGGCACGCTGCTCGAACACATGCGCCGCCCAGCCGGTCAGCCGCGAACAGACGAAAATCGGCGTGAACAGTTCGGTGGGAATGCCCATGAAGTGGTACGCCGAGGCGTGGTAGAAGTCGGCGTTGGGGAACAGCTTCTTCTGTTCCCACATGGTCTTGTCGATGGCTTCGGACACCGGGTAGATCACCGTGTCGCCCACCTCGGCCGCCAGCTTTTTCGACCATCCCTTGATCACCTCATTGCGCGGGTCGCTGTCCTTGTAGATGGCATGGCCGAAGCCCATGATCTTGTCCTTGCGCTCCAGCATGCCCAGGGTGCCGCGCACGGCTTCCTCGGGGTTCTTGAACTTCTCGATCATGGCCATGGCCGCCTCGTTGGCGCCGCCGTGCAGCGGGCCGCGCAGGCTGCCGATGGCGGCGGTCACGCAGGAATGCAGATCCGAGAGGGTCGAGGCACACACCCGCGCGGTGAAGGTCGAGGCGTTGAATTCATGCTCGGCGTAGAGGATCAGCGACACGTTCATCACCTTGCGGTGCAGCTCGCTGGGCGCCTTGCCGTGCAGCAGGTGCAGGAAGTGCCCGGCCACGTCCGGCTCGTCGCTGGTGCAATTGATACGCACGCCGTGGTGGCTGAAGCGGTACCAGTAGCACATGATCGCCGGGAAGGCCGCCAGCAGGCGGTCGGTGGCATCGTGCTGCTGGTCGAAGGTTTTCTCCGGTTCCAGGTTGCCCAGGAACGAGCAGCCGGTGCGCATCACGTCCATGGGGTGAGCGTTGGCGGGGATGCGTTCCAGCACTTCCTTCAGCGCCTTGGGCAGGTCGCGCAGGGTGCTGAGCTTGTGCTGGTAGTGGTCCAGGTCCTGGTGGTTGGGCAGCTCGCCATACAGCAGCAGGTAGGCCACTTCCTCGAAGGTGGCGTGCTCGGCCAGTTCGCGCACGTCGTAGCCACGGTAGGTCAGGCCGGCGCCGGCCTGGCCGACGGTGGACAGGGTAGTCTGTCCGGCCACCTGGCCACGCAGGCCGGCACCACTCAATACTTTTGCTTCGGCCATGGTTGTCTCCATTCTTGAATTTATTCTTTGGATTACACGGTGTTGCTGATTCAACACAGTTCAACTGTGGGAGCGAGCTCTACCCGCGAAAAGCACACCGCGATTCTGCAGGTATTGCGCGGTGGATCATTCGCGGGCAGAGCCCGCTCCCACAGGGTTAGAGGCGCTTGGTCAACCTTTCTTTTGGGCGAACAGGGCGTCCAGCTTCTGCTCGAACACGTGGTAGTCGATGGCGTCGTACAGCTCCATGCGAGTCTGCATGGTGTCGATGACATTTTGCTGCGTGCCGTCGCGGCGAATGGCGCCGTAGACGTGCTCGGCGGCCTTGTTCATGGCGCGGAACGCCGACAGCGGGTACAACACCAGCGACACGTCCACCGACGCCAGCTGCTCGGTGGTGTACAGCGGCGTGGCGCCGAATTCGGTGATGTTGGCCAGGATCGGCGCGCGCACGCGGTCGGCGAATTGCTTGTACATGGCCAGTTCGGTGATGGCCTCGGGGAAGATCATGTCGGCGCCGGCCTCGATGCAGGCTTCGGCACGTTCCAGGGCCGCGTCCAGGCCTTCCACGGCCAGGGCGTCGGTGCGCGCCATGATCACGAAGCTGTCGTCGGTGCGCGCATCCACGGCCGCCTTGATGCGGTCGACCATCTCCTGCTGGCTAACGATTTCCTTGTTCGGCCGGTGGCCGCAGCGCTTGGCGCCCACCTGGTCTTCGATGTGGATGGCGGCGGCGCCGAACTTGATCATCGACTTGACCGTGCGCGCCACGTTGAACGCCGAGGAACCGAAGCCGGTGTCGACGTCCACCAGCAGCGGCAGGTCGCAGACGTCGGTGATGCGGCGCACGTCGGTGAGCACGTCGTCCAGGCCGCTGATGCCCAGGTCCGGCAAGCCCAGGGAGCCCGCTGCAACGCCGCCGCCGGACAGGTAAATAGCCTTGAAGCCGGCACGCTTGGCCAGCAGCGCATGGTTGGCGTTGATGGCGCCCGCCACTTGCAGCGGATGTTCGCTGGCTACGGCGTCGCGGAAGCGTTGGCCGGGACTGTTCTTATTGTTCATGACTCACCTCTCAGGCTGGGTGGATGCGTCCGCGTAGTGACGCACGATATTGCGCCGCGATGCGCCGATGTGCCGGCGCATCAGCAATTCGGCCAATTCGCCATCGCGGTCGGCGATGGCATCAAGAATGCGGTGGTGCTCGGCAAACGCCTGGCGCGGGCGGTTGGGCGTGGCCGAGAACTGGATGCGGTACATGCGCACCAACTGGTACAGCTCGCCACAGAGCATTTGCACCAGGGTGCGGTTGCCACTGCCCTGGATGATGCGGTAGTGGAAGTCGAAGTCGCCTTCCTGCTGGTAGTAGCCCACGCCGGCCTGGAACGCGGCGTCGCGCTCGTGGGTGTGCAGCACCTGGCGCAGCTCTTCGATTTCGGCCTCGGTCATGCGCTCGGCGGCCAGGCGGCAGGCCATGCCTTCCAGCGATTCGCGAATTTCGTACAGCTCGATCAGCTCGGCATGGCTGAGCGACACCACCCGTGCACCCACGTGGGGAATGCGCACCAGCAGGCGCTGGCCTTCCAGGCGGTGGATGGCCTCGCGCAGCGGCCCGCGGCTGATGCCGTAGGTGCGCGCCAGCTCCGGCTCGGAGATCTTGCTGCCGGGGGCGATGTCGCCCTTGACGATGGCGGCCTGGATGCGCCGGAAGACGTTTTCGGACAGGGTCTCGGAGAGCTCAGCAGGTACATCAATATGAGGAGAAGCTGCCATGACTGTCTACACATTGGTAATCGTATAGATGTTTTTTTAGCGTAGATAACTCGTTTTTGTCAAGTTATTAAATCAGATTGTCGACAGTATTGGGGATGTATCAAGCTCGCGGTCATGAATCGATTGGCTCGCGCATCAACTCGATGACGGCCTCAAACCCTGCGGTGCACGTTGGATGCCGGTAGAGACGACAGTTTTTGGTGAGGGAGCTGGCAAGCCCGCTCGGTTGGCCGAGGACCTGGTGCCCAGCCAGGTTGCGCTGGCGGCGGCATGCCTGCAGGCAGCGAGCTGGGTGGGCATCTATGTCGCCGGGATGTCCGAGGTTAACGCACTGGACACCGAGCACAAGTTTCAGCGCCTGGGCCTGCGCTGCCAGGCCTTGGTGGGAGCCAAGCGTCAGGACATGCACGCCAAGGGTGCCAGGGACGGCGAAGTGGCACTGGTTTTTTCCCAGTCCGGCCATACCCGGCAGTTGGTCGAAGTAGCCAACGCGGCGAAGGCGGGGGGGGGGGCGCGGGTGGTTGCCGTGACCGCGGATGATAGCCCGCTGGCGCTCGCCTGCGACCTGCTGATTGCGGTGCGGCCTTATGAGCACACGGAGTTGATGACGCCCTTGTCCTCTCGGCTCAACCACCACCTGGTGACCAACATGCTGGTGGCAGCCATTGCAGTTGCCAGCGGCAGCCAATTTCCAGACCAGTTGACGGCGCTGGACTCATGGCAGACCGAGAAGATCTGAACACCAACAACGCGCGCCAGGGTTGCGCGCACACAGGAGCGGTTGATGGACAATCAGCAGAACGAAGCAAAGAAGACGGCGGCGCGCCGGGTCATCGAGGATTTCGTGCAGGACGGCATGACTCTCGGACTGGGGTCGGGCACCACTTCACACTTTTTTGTCCGTGAATTGGGCAGGCACGTGGCGCAGGGGCTGCGCCTGACCTGCACGGCCACCTCTCGCGCCACCATGGAGGTGGCGCGAGAGATGGGCATCGCGGTGTGCGACCCCAACGAACTGGATGAGATCGACCTGACAGTGGATGGGCCGGACGAGATCGACCGGCACTACAACATGATAAAGGGCGGCGGTGCCTGCCTGTTGTGGGAGAAAATCATTGCCCATGCATCCCGCCGCATGATCTGCGTTTGCGATGAAAGCAAGATCGTCGACTGCCTGGGGCGGTTCCCGCTCCCGGTCGAGGTACTGCAGTTCGGCTGGCAGCAGACCCAGCGCCAGGTGGCCAAGGTGCTGCGGGAACAGGGCATTGCCGCGGTGACGATTGTACGGCGGCTACGGGCCGGCCAGCCCGTGGTGACCGATAGCGGCCATTTTATCCTTGACTGCCATTGCGGGCCGGTCATCGATCAGCCGGTGCCGCTTGAGATCGAGCTCAACCGCATTCCGGGCGTTGTCGAAAACGGCCTGTTCACCCGTGAGGCCGCAGGCATGGTAGTGGGTTGCTTCGACGGTACTTCGTTCGTGCGCCTGCGTTGAAACCACCACTCCCGCGACGCATCGGGTGGGCAGTACTGATCAATGAATCGTGCAAAGACGGGGGAAGCCTTTTGCCTGTAGTGAGGAAGCTTGCCTTCAGGTTGCCCGCCGGCGTGTGCCATCCGTGCTAACAGGACAGTAATTATTTGATTTGAAACAGCAAGTTGGAGTGAATGCCATGACAAAAATAACGATTGATGGCGTTACCCGTCGCAGGTTCCTGGCGGGGAGTGTGGTAGTAGGGCTGGGCGCCATGTTCGGCAATTCGGTGCTGGCGCAAAGCCGCCTGGCGATACCGTATTCCAACAAAAGCCTGGACTACTACTTTTTCGTGATTCAGGAAGAGGCAGTCAAGCGCGCCGTGCAGGCCCAAGCCGGTATTTTCCAGGCTACCAATGCCAATTTCGACAACACCCGCCAACTGGAACAGTGGCAAAGCCTGATGTTGTCCGGCCCCTCGGCGGTGATTTGCGACCCCATCGACAGCCAGGCGATCGTCTCGGCTATCCGTCGCTACAATCGGCAGAAGATCCCCGTGGGCATCATCGACACGCCCGCCGATGGTGGCGAGGTCGCGATTACCGTCAGCTTCGACAATTTCCAAGGTGGAGTGATGGCCGCCGAGCAGATCGTCAATCGCCTGGTTGCCAAGTACGGCAGCCCGCGGGGTACTGTGCTCAATTGCTACGGTTCGCTGGCTTCAGTGGCTTGGCGGTTGCGCAAGGAAGGCATGGAGTCGGTGTTCTCCCGCTTCCCCGACATCAAGTACCTGGCGCGCCCCACCGAAGGCCAGTTGCAAAACATGCTGGCCGTGACCTTGTCGACCCTGTCCGAATTCCCGGAACTGGATGCAGTGCATGCACCCTCCGACTCGCCGGCGCGAGGAATCGTCACGGCCTTGCAGCAGAAAGGTCGCTGGAAAAAGGTGGGTGAAGACGGCCATGTAATCTTTGTCACCATTGACGCTGAACCGATTGCGCTGAAGTGGATTCAGGACGGCTACCTGGACGCCTGTGTCTCGCAGGACCCGGTGGCCTACGGTGAAATCGCGGTCGAACTGATTACCCGCCACTCACTGGTCGGCGAAGCCGTTCCGCTAGGTGCCTACCGCAACACCAAGTATGTGTGGGAGTCAGCCAACATCACTTCCGGCAAGGCCGGGCCGACCCTGGTCATACCCGCGTTCGTCATCGATGCCGCCAACGCCCGTGATCCCAGGCAGTGGGGCGCCGTGGCAGAGCAGCAATGGGGCATCGCCTACAGCTGACGGCACGCCTGTACCGTACTTGGCGCAGGCGCGCCTGGACCTGCGGCTTCGATAATGTGAAGGGGAGTGGGCGGATGAACGTACAGCAACAGCAGCAACCACCAATGGTCGATGACATGATTCTGCGCGTGGAGAACGTCGCCAGGCATTATGGTGCGGTCCATGCCCTGCGAGGCGTTACCACGCTGATACGGCGCGGCTCTATCCATGGGCTGCTTGGCGAGAATGGCGCCGGCAAGTCCACCTTGGTCGGCATCATTCCCGGGCAGGTGCGGGCCTCGTCCGGGCGGGTGGTGCTTGATGGGGTGGAAATGACGGGCGTCGACGTCAGGGGTATGGAGCAGGCTGGGGTGTTCCTGGTCACCCAGGAGCCCATGATCATTGACACCATGACCGCCGCCGAGAACCTCATGCTGGGTATCTGGCCGAGCAGGCATGGCTTCATCGACAACCGGCAGCTTACGGCGGATTCCACGCGCATGCTCGCAGGGTCGGGTATCGAGCCGGGCATGTTGGCCGGGCGACTGGACGCAGTGGCCAAGCGTAAGCTCAATATTTTGCGGGCAATGTTCTCGGGCGGCAAGGTTATCATTCTCGATGAGCCGACGGCGGCGCTCACCGTCGGCGACCGTCGCCAGCTGTTCGACTTCATGCGCACCTTGCAGCGCGACCAGGTCACGTTCGTGTTCATCTCCCACTACAACGACGAAATCCTCGAGATATGCGACAGCGTGACGGTTCTGCGCGATGGGCGGCTGGCGGGCGCCTGCGACGATGTCTCGGCGCTGACCTCCCAGCAATTGACACAATTGGTGATGGGGCGCGGCGTCGACCTGTTCCAGCGCAGCCGGCGAACCTTCGATACTGCTCAACCCGGCGTCAGGCTGCGTGATTTGCGCGGCCACTGCCTGGCCTTGGAGAGCCTGGACATCGCGCCGGGCGAAGTGGTGGGGTTCACCGGCTTGCCCGGCGCTGGCGCCAAGGAAGCTGCACGCGCCATTTTTGGCTTGCTGCCAGCCAGCGGGCAGATCGCACTCGCGGGGCAGCGCCTGCAACGTCTGCCGCGTACGCCGCGCGCTGCCTTCGATGCCGGCATCGCGTACCTGTCCGACGACCGCCGGCGTGACGGTGCAGTCGGACACTTGTCCATTGCCGCTAATATCGCCCTGTCCTCGATGAACGCCCGCACCCGTTACGGTTGCATCAACCAAGCGGCGGAGCGCGCTGTGGTCGCGCATTATTTCGAGAAGATGGGGTGAAGGCGCCCAATCCCGATTATCCCGTGGATACGCTCAGTGGCGGAAACCAGCAGAAGGTCTGCCTGGGGCGAATCCTTGCTACCGCGCCGCGCCTGCTGATTGTCGACGAGCCGACCCGAGGTATCGACATTGGCGTAAAACAGGAAGTGCTGCGCCTCATCGAGGCGCTCAGCGACACCGGCGTGGCGGTGATCATAGTGTCCACTGACACAGATGAGTTGGTACGCGCGGTGGACCGTATATGCGTATTCGACAATGGCAGCATCAAGCAGAGCCTCACTGGCGAGGCCATCAGTGTCGAGCGTCTGCGCGCGGCGGTGATGGGCTGATACCCGACAATAACAAACGAGGATATCTCAATGGAAAATACGACCCAGGCTGGTCAGGTGCTTATGCCAGTCGTAGGCAAAGTCAATCGTCAGGCAGTCACGCGATGGGTATTGCACAACGTGGTGTGGATCTGGCTGATAGCGCTTGTGGCTATGTTTGGCTTGTTCAACCCGTTTTTTTTCAGCCTGTTGAACCTGCAGAACGTGATGGTGCAGGCCACTGTGTTGGGCACGCTTGGCCTGGCGGTGGCGTTGCCGTTGCTGGTGGCCGAAGTAGATCTGTCGATCCCCGCCAACGCGGGCTTCAGCGCGGCCGTAGGCGCGCTTGCCTATTCGGAACTGGGCCTGGCCTGGCCAATTGCAGTGGCCGCCGGCTTGGCCGTGGGCACGTTGATCGGTTTCTTCAACGGGCTATGCATCACCCGCCTGAAAATGGTGTCGTTGATCGAGACACTGGCCATGATGATCATTCTGCAGGGCACCCTGCTGGCCCTGACCCAAGGCAAGACGTTGACTGATTTTGCCGATGGCTACCTGTGGATCGGCCAAGCTGGCGTTGAGGGCTGGCCGTTGATGCCACTGGTCTTCGTGGTCGCGCTGGCTGCCGTTGGCGTTGTGTTGAGGCGTACTGTCCTGGGCCGCTCGGTGTACGCCGTTGGCGGCAACCCAGCGGCGTCGGTCTGCGCGGGCATTCGAGTGGCAAGGGTCAAGGTCATTACTTACACCCTTTCCGGTTTCCTGGCAGCGCTGGCTGGCTTCCTGCTGGCTTCGTGGCAGGGAGCGATAACCTCAAACCAGGGTTCCAGTTACCTGTTGTACGCCATCGCCGCACCGATCATTGGTGGCGTCAGCGTGTTTGGTGGTCGCGGGAATACCCGGGGCGTGCTGGGTGGCGTGCTGTTGCTCACGGTGATCCAGATCGGCCTGGCCGTAGTCAACGTGCCGTCTTTCTACGTCGGTATGGTGGGTGGAGTAATGATATTCATCGCCGTGGCCATCGACGCTTTCCGGGTTCGTTATATAGGTTGAGAAGCTATTTTTTCAGCTTTACGGTTTGACGTGAGGGGTTGGCCTCGCTACCCCTCCCGATGGCATAGTGCGTTTCAGTACCACGCCAGCGGCGCGCAGGGGTAGAGGGCGGTCGTCGATGACATGGGGATTGACGGATTGCGCGGCAGCAGGCGGATTACATTTGCCCGCTGCCGCCAGACCGCGCTGACCCTAAGCCATGCTTTAGATCGTCAGGGGGTATCAACGCATACTCTCCTACCGCCAACTCGCGCTTCAAATACTCGATACACACCCGCACCTTCGCCGACTGATCGCTGCGCGCCACCGTCACCGCCCACACATCAGCCGGCTGGCTCCACTTGGGCAATACCCGCACCGGGCGGCCATCGGCCAGTTCCTGATCCACGTTCCAGTCCGCCATCATCACGATCCCGCGGCCCTCCAGGCACCAGCGCAGCGCCACGTCGCTGTCGTTGGACGCCAGGCTGCCGGTGACGGTCACTGTCTCCCAGCGCTGCGGGCCTTTGAGTTTCCAGGTGCCAAACGGCGCGTCGCGGTCACGGAATACCATGCAGTCATGCTACGTCAGGTCTTGAGGCGTGCGCGGGGTGCCGTGGGTGTCCAGGTGGCGCACAGGATGCGCGGGGTGCTGGCGATATGGTGGGGGATCAGGCCGGCTTCTTCCACTTCACCCACGCGTATGTCGATGTCGAAGCCTTCGGCGACCAGGTCCACCCGCCGGTCCATCAGTTCCAGCCACACTGACAACGCTGGGTTGGCCTGTTGCAAGGCACTGATGATCGGGGCGATGTGCCGTCGCCCCAGACGCTGGCTGGAACTGACGCGCAGCGGCCCGCTGGGCAGCGCGCGGGCACCGGCCAGGTCGTCCTGCAAGGCCTGTGCTTGGTCAGGCATGTGCTGGGCCCATTGGTACACCGCAATACCGGCCTCCGACACCCGTACCGTGCCCGTGGTGCAGTGCAGCAGCTTAACGCCCAAGGCGGTTTCCAGCTGCATGATGCGTTTGCTGATGGAGGTCTGGGTGGTGCCGCAGGCCTGGGCAGCGGCCTGGAAACCGCTGTTTCGCACCACCAGGCAGAACAGGTGCAGGTCGCGCACGGGGACCTCGGTGAGGGCCATGGGAGGCCTTGTTCAGGGAGCCCCAGCTTGCGCCACATCTTCGTGCCCTTGACCACGAACGGCGCCCACAAGGGGTTCTTAGTGATGATGTGTCCTTCGTCCGTCACCATGATCACTGGCCGCTCCAGGTATTGATCGCGTTCGGCCAGGTTGTTCACGGTGTTCATCAGGCTGATGTAGCTGATCGACATCTGCGCCTCATACCCCTCGCGGGCATAGGTCGCAAGATCTACGATGGTGACGTTACTCTCGGGCCATGGCGTGCCGGTCCGGTCAAACAGCGTGCCCTCGAAGCCCTGGCAGAACAGGTCGATGGACTCGGCCATCTCCTGGGCGCGTTCGCGGCGCTTGTCGGGCAGATGCGCATCACTGGCCACCCGCAGTAGCGCATCCCGCACGTCCTGGGTCATAACCTGCAGCTGGGCATCCGCGCACGCCTTGGCGGCATCGAGGATGCATTCCCGGATCAGGCTGCGGTCCGCGCGAGTCAGTCGCGCTTCTTCCTTGGCTTCGCCGCCGGTGATCATCAATCGTGCAGTAATCTCCAGCTCGCCCAGGACATCACGTTGCTCTTCGTTGTCCGGGCTGCTGTCGTCGAGGTCATCGGTGGCCAGGGTCGCCACCTAGTCGGGGCGTTCGACCAGCCGCCGTGCGTCGGCGAATGGCGCCAGGCTCAACCCGCTGCCTGGCTTGAGTTGGACCTTGTTGACCGACAGTCCTAGGGTGGCGAAACAGTCGCCTTGCAGGCCAAACGAGTTGCCGGCTTCGACGATGAAAAGCCTCGGCCGGTAGATGGCCATGACCTGCATCAAAATCGAGACCAAAGTGGCCGACTTACCCGCACCGGTGGGCCCAAACAACAACAGATGGCCGTTCATGGACCGGTCAAAGCGCGACAGCGGGTCGAAGGACAGCGGAGCCCCGTCGCGGTTGAAGGATGTGATGCCTGGATTGCTGGTGCCGACGCTGCGCCCCCCACTAAATTATTGTTTTATAACGAATTTATGGATGTCAGTGGAACTTGATCACAGGCTATCCGGGTCCACGACCGTCATCTCACTTTAGGTGTGTCTGAACACTCTTTAGCAAAACCAAAGTCTTCGCTTTGCCTATCCCGCGCTACGTAGCACGCTTCCTCAGCTCCCCTGTATGCGTGCAACACCTGCGACGCATTGGGGGTATTCACCGATGAGTCTTGAACAATTCAACCATAAGGTTACACAGCCAGCGGTTGCCGCTGTCCAGTTGGCCAGGATTTCACCTATATGGGGAGCAGGCTGGCGATCAGGTCAGTGGTGCCGATGATGGCAGGGTCGATGCGGCAAAGCTGCCCCCAGAGGCAGGCGGGGCAGTACTGGTAGGATGCTGGCTAGAATCCAGCAGCAGCTTGGTCCAGGCGCTGGTCCATTGGCGGATTTCTACAGTAGCTCTCCAAGCGAAAAACGTTGATCCTACTGGCTGGACCCGGGATCGGCGCCTGCATCGCTGGATGTGCGGCAAGCACACCTGGGCAATCGCAGCGAAGCGTCCTGTCGTAGATGCGGTAATTTGGAAATGAGCATGGATTTACTCGACCGTTTTTTCAGCCGTGGCCTCAAACTTCATCACCTGCGCGTGCTGGTCATGCTAGGCCAGTGGGGGCAGGTGCGCCTGGTAGCACAGAAGCTGGGCGTCACCCAACCGGCAGTGTCCCGCCAGTTGGCAGAGCTTGAGGAAGGGCTGGGTCTAGACGTGGTACGCCGGGTCAGCAACGGACTGGTGCTCACCGAGGCCGGCCAGATTCTGCTGGCCCGGGCGCGGGAAATCATGTTCCAGCTGGAACAAGCCCGGCAAGAGCTGGGCAGCATGTCGGCCGGTCTGCGCGGCGAGATCACCATCGGCGCGGTGCCTAGCGTAATGCAGAGCCTGGCTACGCCGCTGCTGACGCTGCTGCAGGAGCGCGCGCCAGGGGTGTCGATCAACCTGCTCAGCGAGACCAGCGACAAGCTGTACACCTCACTGGTCAACCGCACCTTGCATGTATTGTTCAGCCGTGCCGTGCCACCGCAGTTCGCTGACCCAACCGTGGCGGGGGAATTGCTGTATGAAGACCCACTGGTGATTATCTGCAGCCGCAGCCATCCCTTGGCCCTAAAAGAACACCTTGTCCCCCAAGACCTCGATCATCAGCCCTGGGTACTGCCGCCCACCGAGTCGCCGGCCTTTGAGGCCTTGAACACCTGGATGCAGGAAAATCGCCTGACCCAAGGGCCCGGCAGCGTGCGTACCACGTCCAGGGAGGTGTACCGTTCAATGCTGGCGGGGGGCACGCGGCTGGGCATGATGAGCCTGGGCGCAGCGTTGGCACCGGAAATTACCGCAGAGTTTGCCGTGCTGGCGTTGCCCGGTGCGCGCTTTCTGCCCTCGGTGTGGATGTTCCATACGCGCACCGAGGCCACCTCGGCGGTGCGCGTAGTGGTGGAGTGCGCGCGGGAGGCGGCGTACGGGATGGCATAACGATTTGGTTATCCCCTATATAATTTTTTATGGTTATTGGTTTAGTAGTTATTCGAATTTCACATAAGCGGTGCTGATCGCTAGAGTGCACCTACCTGCTACCCGGCAGGGCTGCGGACAATATCCTACGCTGGATTTGCCCCTGATGTTTTCTTCGACCGCCCTGCCGTGGGCGGTCTGGAGCAGGAGCGCACCGATGTACCTTCGACTTCCCTTATGGCCGGCCACCGTCGCGCTGCTGCTGGCGCTTGCGTGTCCCGCCGCCCAGGCAGCGCCATTGCTGACCCTGGCCGACCAGAACGAGGCTACCCAGGCCTTGCTCGAAACCTGGGGTGCAACCCAGCCACAGCCGCTACCGCTCAGCTACGCCAATTTCGCCGGTGGCCCGGCGATACTCGAAGCCTTCCGCGCCGGTGTAATCGATGTCGGTATTGCGGGTAGCACCCCCCCTGTCCAAGCTCAGGCCGCGGGCGAGGCGGTGCGCATCATTGCCGCAGTCAGTCACGATCGTCCGGCCTATGAGCTGGCGGTTCGCGAAGGGCTTGAAGTACCGCGCCTGGAGGCCCTCAAAGGCCTGAAAATCGCCTACGCCGAAGGCACTGCACGACAGACTTTCGTACTGGCTGCGCTGCGCAAAGCTGGGCTCAAGCCCCAGGATGTGCAACTGGTGCCACTGCGCGTCAGTGACTTTCCCGATGCCTTGCGCAGTGGCCAGGTGGATGTAGCGCCACTGATCGAACCGCACTTCAGCCGTTATGTGGGCACGGGTGCCGACCACCTGGCGCGATTTGTCCCGGAGCAGCAGCTTAAAGGGCTACCCAGCGACATCAACTACCTGTACGCCAGCGACGCGGCACTCAAGGATCAGGCCAAGCGCCAGGCCTTGCTGCAACTGCGGCGCGGGTGGATCGCGGCCAACCAATGGGCCCAGGATCACCCCCAGGCCTGGGCCCAGGCGTACTACGTCAAGCGCCAGCAATTGGACCCTGCAGATGCCCAGCGCATCGTCGAGTCCCAAGGCAACCTTACCGTGCCGACGCTGGCCGAGTTGATCCCCACGCAGCAGGCGGTGATCGACCTGATTGAGGCAGCAGGCGATTTGCCGATGCACCTGCAGGCTGGCGACGAATTTGATCTGGAGTTTGCCCGCGAAGCTGAACAGCAGGAGGCAGTGCATGGCCGTTGACCGCGCACAGGCCATTCACCGGCCACGTCGGCTGGTGCCGGCACCCCTTGGCAAAAGCGCCTCGCTGTTGGGCCCCTGCCTGCTACTGGTGGCCTGGGAGCTGGCCGCCCAGCTGGGCTGGCTGTCGCCCAAGGTGCTGGCGCCCCCGTCCACGGCCCTGAGTACCGGCTTCCGCCTGCTGGCCGATGGCGTGCTGTGGCCCCAGTTGCTGGCCTCGGCCCGGCGTGCGCTGTCCGGGCTGGCCATTGGCGTCGCCTTGGGCCTGGTACTGGCGCTGGTAGCAGGCCTGACGCGCCTCGGCGATGCGTTGATCGATGGCGTGGTACAGATCAAGCGCGCTATCCCCACGCTGTCGCTGATCCCCTTGGCCATTCTGTGGCTGGGCATTGGCGACGGCATGAAAATCACCCTGATCGCCGGCGGCGTCTGCCTGCCGGTTTACCTGGGCACCCATGCGGCGCTCAAGGGTATCGACCTGCGCTACGTTGAGCTGGCGCACACCCTGGACCTGGACCGCTGGACCTTCATCCGCAAGGTGGCGGTACCCGGCGCGCTGCCGGGATTTTTCGTCGGCCTGCGCTTTGCCGTGACGATTTGCTGGGGCGCCCTGGTGGTGCTGGAGCAGATCAACACCACCCAAGGTATCGGCTATTTGATGAACCGTGCCCGCGACTACGGCCAGACCGATGTGATCGTCGTCGGGCTGGTGACGTACATGGTGCTGGGTCTGGTGTCTGACCGGCTGGTGCGAGCGGTGGAGCACCGTGTGTTGCGCTACCGCAAGGTGATCGGCTCATGACCGCATTCACGCCATTGCCGGTCAGCATCGACCGCTTGACCCGTGCCTTCGGTACACGCCGGGTGCTGGACCAGTTGAACCTGCAGATTCCGGCCGGCCAGTTCGTCGCCATCCTGGGCCGCAGCGGCTCGGGCAAAAGCACCTTGCTGCGCGCCCTTGCCGGTCTGGACGCCGACGTGCAAGGGCAGGGCAGCATCGCCGCGCCCACGCCTAGGGCCGTGCTGTTCCAGGATTCGCGTTTGCTGCCCTGGGAGAGTGTTTTGGCCAACGTCACCCTGGGTTTGCCGGGCAAGGATGCCGCCCTGGCAGGGCGCCAGGCACTGGCCACGGTCGGCCTGGCAGGCCGCGAAGGCGCCTGGCCGGGCGAGTTGTCCGGCGGCGAGCAACAGCGTGTGGCGCTGGCCAGGTCATTGGTGCGCAGGCCCCGCCTGTTGCTGGCCGATGAGCCCTTTGGCGCGCTGGATGCGCTGACCCGCCTGAAGATGCAGGTCCTGCTGCGCCAAGTGGTACAGCGCCAGCAACTGACCGTGCTGATGGTCACCCACGACATCGATGAGGCGTTACTGCTGGCCGATCGCGTGGTGGTGCTCGATGGCGGGCGCATCGTCCAGGACATCCCAGTGACGCTGGCCCACCCCCGCAGTACCGCCCACCCCCAGCTTGCTCTGTGCCGTGACGCGCTGCTGCAAAGCCTGGGCGTCGATGAAGCTTCCCTTCAAGTAGTCCAACCATGAACCGTCAACTGCATTTGAACCTGTTTGTCTTCGGCCGCGGCCATCACGAGGGTGCCTGGCGGCACCCGTTGGCGCCGTCCACGGCGCTCACCGACATTGAACACTACCAGGCCCTGGCGGCTCTGGCGGAGAAGGGTTTGCTCGATTCGCTGTTTCTCGCCGACGTGCTGGCGATGGGCGATACCCAGGGCCATTCACCCATCACGCCCCTGGAGCCGATCACCCTGCTGGCGGCGCTCAGTGCGACCACCCGCCATATCGGCCTGATCGGCACGGCGTCGACCACCTACATGGAGCCATTCAACCTGGCCAGGCAGTTCGCCGCGCTGGACCACCTGTCCCGAGGCCGCATCGGCTGGAACATTGTGACCTCGTGGATCAACGGCGTGGAGGCCAATTTCGGCCACGACCGTCAGCCAGCGCACGCCGAACGCTATGCCCGCGCCTTCGAGTTCATGGAGGTGGTGAAAGGGCTGTGGGACACCTGGGCCGACGACGCCGTGCTGGATGACCGCAGCACAGGGCAGTATCTGCAGCCTGAGCGGATTGCCGCGCTGAATCATCGCGGTGCACATTTCCAGGTACGCGGGCCCCTGAACATTCCGGCCTCGCCGCAGCGTCATCCGGTGCTGCTCCAGGCGGGCTCATCGGCGGACGGTCAACGCTTTGCTGCTCAGCATGCCGAAGCAGTGTTCACCGCCCAGCCCGATTTGCCGGCGGCCCAGGCCTTCTACCGCTCGCTCAAGCAGCAGGTGCTCGAGGCCGGGCGTCAGTCCAGCGAACTGCTGGTGCTGCCAGGCCTAAGCGCGGTTGTCGCCGAAAGCGACCGGCAGGCCGAGCAATTGCTGGAAGAGCTCAACGCCCTGACTGCGCTGGAGACCGGCCTGGCGCGCTTGTCGGCGCGCTTCGGCGGCCATGACTTTTCACGCCTGCCCCTGGACCTGCCAATGAGCGTCGACGACCTGCCCAACCCCGACGGCGTGCAGGCCGCGCAAAGCCGCGCGCGGGTCGTGGTGGAGCTGGTGCGCAGCCAGCGGCCCACCCTGCGCCAGTTGTTGACGCAACTGGCCGGTGCCCGCGGCCACTACACCCTGGCCGGTACCCCCGAACAGATCGCCGACGCCATGCAGACATGGTTCCAGAACGGCGCTGCCGATGGCTTCAATCTGATGCCGCCGATCATGCCGGCGATGCTGGCAACCTTCATCGACGAAGTCATTCCGTTGCTGCAACAGCGCGGATTGTTCCGCACCGCTTACCAGCAACACACCCTGCGCCAGCGCTACGGCCTGGCCAGGCCGGCCAGTCGGTTCTTCGGCTAGCCACCGCACAGGCTGCCCGTGGCCTGCTTCACGGGCGCTTCCACCGCGCTTGACCCTCGCCCAGGGAAAGTGATTTCGGCTGCCCGGCATTCGGCCAGCCCCTGTCCATTCCCGATAGCGCCGTTGGGCGCAAAGGATGTTTCGTTTGAAGGTCAATCCACGTTTTGCCGCACCATTTGCGCGTCGCCCCAGTGCTGCCTTGCTGCTGGCCCTGGTTCAACTGCCGGCATGGGCCGACACCCAGGCCACAAGCGATGCCACGGCCCAGGCCGATGCCCACCTGGAAACCGTCACGGTCAGCGCCCGCCGCCGCGAAGAAAACGCCCAAGACATTCCCACACCCATGACCACCCTCAGCGGCCAGGCCCTGGAGAACCAGCGTCTGTATCGCCTGCAGGACCTGCAACAGGCGCTGCCCAGCGTCAACATTGCCTACAGCCAGTCCCGGGTGTCCAACATCGCCGTGCGCGGCATCGGCAACAACCAGGTGGGTGAGGGGCTGGAGGGCAGCACTGGGCTGTACATCGACAACGTCTACCTGTCGCGCCCCGGCATGGCCAGCTTCGACCTGCTCGACCTGGACCAGATTGAGCTGTTGCGCGGCCCGCAAGGCACGCTGTTCGGCAAGAACACCACCGCCGGGGTGCTTAACATCAGCACCCGCGCACCCACCTTTACCCCAGAGCGCAGCCTGGAGGTGAGCGGCGGCGAATACGGCTACGCGCAAACCAAGGGCACGATGTCGGGCCCGCTGACCGACACCCTGGCCGGGCGGCTGTCGTTTTACCGCACCCGCGACGACGGTTACGTGGACAACGAACACGATGGCCGCAGCTTCAATGGCGGTGAGCGCGAAGGCCTGCGCGGGCAACTGTTGTTCCAGCCCAATGATGATTTCAGTCTGCGCTGGATCACCGACTACAACCAGGAAAAGTCCACCAACGGCGTCCTGACCCTGTACGGCGCCTCCGACCGCTTCCGCCAGCGCGCCACCCTTATCGGCGCCAACCCCGACTACGCTCGCGACGGCAAAGTGAGCATCGACTCGCCGCAGTCGCTGGCGGTGTTCCAGGGCGGCAGCTCGCTGGAGGCCAACTGGAATCTGGACGGCGGTTATCGCCTGACCTCCATAACCGCCTACCGCTATTGGCACTTCCTGCCGCACAACGACGCTGACCTAACTGATCAGCCGGCGATTCTGGACAGCGGCACCGAAGTCACCACTCGCCAGTATTCCCAGGAAATCCGCTTGGCCTCGCCCGTGGGCGAAACCTTTGACTACGTGCTGGGCGCCTACCTGTACCGGCAAGACACCGGCAATCGCAACTTTGCCGATTATGGCCCCGACGCCGATGTGTTTTTGACCGGCGTCAACCGCGACATCTATAACAATGTCAGCACCCAGACCAATGGCAAAGTCACCACCGACAGCTATGCACTTTTCGCTCAGGGCAACTGGCACCTCACCGATCGCCTGGATCTGACAGCGGGCATCCGCGGCACTTATGAGGAAAAAAACGCCGACGTGCATCGCTTTGACCCTACCGGCGGTGCAACGCTCAGCACCGCGCTGCAAGCCAGTCGCCTAGCGCAGATGGGCGCGTATCAGTCCGGCGAATTCGGCCTGCACAGCGCGTCGCCCTCCGGCTTGCTGAGCCTGAGTTATCACCTCACCGCCAACCTGATGACGTATGCCTCGCTGGCCCATGGCGAGAAGTCCGGGGGCATTAACCTGGCGGTGCCGTCCAGCGGTATGGGTACCGACAGCCTGGTGATCGGCCCCGAGCGCCTCAACGACGCGGAAGTGGGCTTCAAGAGCACCTGGTTCGACCGCAGCCTGCTGGTAAACGCCAACCTGTTCTGGATGGGCGTCAACGGCTACCAGGCCTCTACCCGGGTCATCACCGCCACTTCGGCGACGCCCGTCACCGTGCTGGCCAACGCCGGTACCGTGCGTTCGCGCGGCGCCGAACTGGACCTGACCTGGCTGCCGGTGCGCGGCCTGACCCTGAACCTCAACGGCTCTTACAACGACACCACCTACCTGTCGTTCAAAAACGCGCCATGCCCCGGCGAGGTCAGTACCGTCAACGCAGCAGCCACCTGCGACCTGTCGGGGCAAGCCGTGGTTGGGGCATCGAAATGGATCGCCAATGCCAGCGGGCATTATCAGTGGAACCTAGCGAACGGCCTGCAGCCTTACGCCAACCTGTCGTACAGCTACCGCTCTGCGGCAGAAGGCACCCTGGACAATTCGGCGCTGTCGAAGATCGACGCCTACGGCCTGGTCAACGCGTCCACTGGAGTACGCTTCAATGTGGGCGACGGCCAGGCCGACGTGTCGCTGTGGGTCCGCAACTTGACCGACAAAATTTACTACCTGACGGCATCGGCCGTGTCCAATGGAGCCTACAGCGGGTCGATCGGCAGCCCGAGGACGGCAGGGCTGACAGTGCGGTACGACTTCTGAGTTGATTACCGTTTGCGGTTTTTTCCGGGAAGGATGAGCTGACGTTACCCTCATCGTGCCGTCTTGGGGCTTTCGGGATAGGGGTGATTGCGCCGCGATTGCCCGATGGGCCATGCGTCGCTGAGCGTTCCCGTGCTGGTGCCCAAACGCTCCATGATCATACGTGGCACGCGTGCCAGACGTCGCCCTGCGGGGCGCGTGCCGCCTACAGCAGGCCTCCTGTTGAAACAGTGGGCGCTGAGAGGGGCATCGCCTGTTCAGGAAGTCTATGGGATGTGCGTGCCTAGCTGGAAGAGTGCAGGCTTGTGGAAGTGTTGGCGCCATGTTCGATCAAGCCCGCGAGGACCATCGCCGGCTCATTCAAGTTTCGCTTGGAATGGTGGACTAAGCCGATCTCCCGGTAGAACGTATGTTCTCCCAAATCCAGCGCTCGTACTCCCGCCGGCCAAACCGCGTGCCCAAATGTCTCGGGTACCAATGCCACCCCGACACCGTTGGCAACCAGCTCCGCAATTGCGCCTAGCTCATCCAGCTCTGATACCTCGCGCGGTATGAAATGCATCTTGCGCAGGAACCGGTCAACTTGCCGGCCGCCGAATGACGCTCGGTCAACCGAGTCAGCATCAGCAGGTAACAATTCAATCAGCGCTTGGTGCAGGTCGGTCATACCCCTTTCGATAAACTGAGTATTGCGGTGCCCATGCACCTGAATGGTGCCTGTAGCGTCCATGGTTTTCCGCTTTGCCAAGATTCTATACTGATACTAACTGGAGGAACTGAATTTCTGTTTCATACTCCGTCCAGTACGGACTATTTCGTTATAGTTATCCCTAAATGCTGGGTATTGGGCGAAGAAAGCCTTGTTTCTAGGAGCTATGTGGAGGTGCGTAGATTGCCCGCACAAAACTTGTCTATGTTGCGGCGGCTATTGATGCAGATCTTATCTGCGTCAAGCAAGACCTCTATTGGCATGTTTCAAAATTTAAAAATAGTTGGAGATGATTTTTTAGTTCGGCTACTAAATCTGATAAATAATGCGGCCGAGCGACAGGCGCATAGTATTACGTATGCCACCTATAGTGACATAGTGAAAAAATCCCAAAATATAATATTGGGTAGTGAGGGCAGTCCAGTCGCTGCAGGGGATATATGCAAAGAGCTACATGTTAGCCGGCGTGCACTTAATAATA
Source organism: Pseudomonas sp. JC1203 (assembly GCF_056175065.1). NCBI lineage: Bacteria > Pseudomonadati > Pseudomonadota > Gammaproteobacteria > Pseudomonadales > Pseudomonadaceae > Pseudomonas > Pseudomonas sp. JC1203. The sequence continues at coordinate 460,168 of NZ_JBWCAM010000002.1, read as the reverse complement.
GTTTCGTGGCTGTTACAGGCAAATCTCCGTCCCAATATCTGAAGTCAATTCGATTAAATGCAGTTAGAAGGGAAATACAAATCGCTAGTCTAAACTTCAATGTGTCGGATGATCGAGCTGTCCGGCGATAAAATTCCCTGGGCAAGCCCAATTCATTCACGGACTGGATCTTGTTTTACTGTTGAAATTTTTTTCTGATTAGGTCATATCTAGCCCAAGGCAGCCGCTTGGTGCGATTGCGCAAAAACCTCTCAAATGTTATCGAAATTGCTCGCCAGTCATAATCAAATGATAGCGCAGTCGAACGAATATAGCATTGAGGACCAAAAAAATTGTGCTGCCGTCATCCAAGTCATGTGTTGCAACGGGCTTTACATTTCGATACCCGCATGGGCCTGACGGTCGCCCATCGGCCCAGAGTTTGAAATATTCACAGAAGGGGTGCCGTACGTTCAGGGGAAGCTCTGCCGTGGAGATTATCGTGGATAACAGTTAAGCTTTTTACGTCTGGCGCCATTTCAATGCGGATCATGCCCGGCCACTTTCCTTCCATCGAGGTAGCCATGGGCGCAATGAGTGCGCTAACCTCCTGTGGGGCATGAAAGTTATCATTGTGCGTCGGTCCTCAATAGGCAGGGCAACTAGGTTAATAGTTTTTGGATCTGCTGTTTTCTCATTTCATCGGAGTAATGCGGAGGAGGTTGGTTAGCCGTGCCGTAAACGTGGATAATTTAGTCTCCAGTCAACCTGAGAAAGGGATTGTCCTGCAGCTTTTTTTCGCTGAGTTCGAGGGGATCTTTCAACAGGTATCCGTTCAGTTTTCCGCGTTTTCGAGGACCTTGAACTTGGCACGACCAGATGTTCTGGCCGTCCGGCCTGCGCAGGTGAAGGTTCAGTTTTTCAAAGCGTTTCTGGACGTTTAACCAGGCTTGCGAGCCTTCAATATGGCTGCCTTTCGGTTGGCGCTCCGAGGTGTAACGTTGGAAGATCCCCGGGGTCACCAAGAAGTATGTACCGCTGACGGTATGCACCTTCGCTTGGCTGTCGTTGATGATCAGGGAGTGGTCTTTCAATCCAGCGCGCAGCCACTCCACGAACTGCTGACCGAGATCGTTGTTGCTCTCTGGAGTCAACTCCGGCTCGCTGGAAGGGGGGGCACTAGGCTCGAACTCGGGTGTTTCAAATAGCTCCAGAAGGGGCCCTGGGTAGTCGCTGTCCTCCATTTCGGAAGGGCAGGGCTTAGTAGGGTTGGGCCGGTTCGCATTGGCTGATACAGGGTCGGCCGCTGTCGGTGTGGTGTTACCGGTACCGGGCGAGGTTGGCTGTTCTGCGGGGTCGGAGGTGCCCTCAAGGACGGTCTTGAGGGTGCCGGTGAAAGTGGGCGGTCGGGTTTCATCCGCCCAAATCAATGAGGGCTGCAGGCGCAGGAAGGTGAACTGTTGCTGCCAGCCTTCATCGGTCACCGCAGCGATCCAGATCGCCTTGCCGTCAGGCGTGGGCTCGACCAACCCGTGCGACTGCAGCTCATCGAATAGGGCGATGTTGGAGGAGGGGATGCCGTCTACGGACTGTGCCAATAGGTAGGCACGCAGCTTGTCGGTGGCGGTCTTGCTGACCAACCACAGGTGTTCTTCGGTGAGCCAGCCGGCGGCGCCGGGCTGATTGAGCTTGAACTCGTTCTTCACCAGGTGGCGCAGGCCGCTGAGCAGGTGGTGCTGCAGGGAGTGCGTGGGCGCCTGCAAGGCTTTGCCGGGGTTGGCGCCGATGTTCTGCGCCGTCGAGACGCGGTCGGCCTGCAGGACCAGCTCGCCGAGGATGCCGGCGTGCTCGTAGTGGTTGGCCAGCAGGTACAGCAGCTTGCCCCACAGCGCGGGGTAGCCGCTGAGCCAGTCGAGGATAGGGCGGTGCAGCACCTGGGTGTACAGCAGGCCGGCAGCGGCGCCGTGCAACTGGTAATCGCGGCCTTTCAGGTAGCGAAAGCGATAGGGTTGATCCAGGGGGCCGTGCCAAGGGTGCCAAGGTTGACCGTCCTGGTATTCCACCTGCAGGTCGACGGCGATCTTGCCGATGTCGTGGAGCAGGGCGCCGTAGGCAATGCCGGCGCTCCAGGCATCGGCCTGGGCCGCCTGGTCCTCCGGAGCGGCGCCGCTGGGCAGCAGGTGGGACTGGCGCAGCTTGAGGCTGCAGGCTACCAGCTCCAGGCCATGGTCGAGCATGCCGCCGGGGTAGGCATGGTGGTGGCTTTCACTCGCCGGCAGCTGCTGGACATAGTCGGCGTAGCGGCGGATCGGTCTCAGGTAGAGCTGCTCGAACTGCGGCTGGGACAGCGCCGTGTATTGCCAGATGCGCTCGAGCAGCTTCTGTCGGTGCTCCGCGGCGAGCAGCGCTTTGGCCGTCATCGGTGCATAATAGCCCTCGGCAATGGGGGTAGATGAGGGCGTGGGGACTTTGGCCTTTTCATGCGTGAACCAACTCGGCATCGTCGCCACCTCGGTTGAATACCCATGAGGTCCTTTTGCCTTTTCGGATAAGCCTCTTACCCTTGCCAGCCCTTCCTTTGCCGCCCTTACCCTTTACCCCGTTTCCCTTTTGCCAAGGGGCGCAAATCTGAACGTGCAAGCGTCGAATATGGGCAGGCTGGTGATGGCGGGTGGGCCGACGTGCTCTGGCTGGCGCCGCAAGCACAGTGCCCATTCCAGGCGACGGGAGCGATCGACACCTGGGCTTGAGCACCGCAGGGGTGGGTCAATCATTATCGCCAATGCGCGTCTGGGGATGGCGCTGATGGCAATCTCCCGGACGCGTTGAGCGCCCATGGCCAGGGCTTTGCCGACAGAGGCAGCTGGCAGGTCTGCATAGCTCTCCTCGGCGAGCATCCGTCCGCTAGCTTCATAGACACTCAAGAACATTTCGGTAGCGCCACTGCGCGCGATTCTGGCCCTGACATCGATCTCGGTGCCATCGTCCAGCGATTCCCGGTGTACCACGGCGTGGATCCCGCGGTCATCCCACGCGGTGAAGCATGAGCCTTGTTGACGCATGACGGCCTACTTCTGTGTCGCGCCTGCCTACCCGCCTGGATGACATGGCGTGCCCCAAGGGTAGGAGCAGACAGCGGAGATGGCGTGTCGGCACAGGACGACAACGCGGACATCGTCCGGATAGCTCGGCGAGCATTGGCGGGCCTGGGTTTCGTCATGGCCTGGATTGATGTAGGTTCAGGCAGTCGATTAGGCTGTTTTCAATTGCCCTAACTACATTTACCAAGTCCTCTCTTCGGCGGGCCGCCATTGCGGGCGAAAGCGCCCTTGAGTATTTGACGATGAATGATTCACTGACAGAACAACAAATGCGTGAAGCATTGTTTGGCCCCTCCAGCCTAGCCACACCGACCGAAACGGACGATGCCTCTGAACTGCAGTTCGTGCCGAGCAAACGCACGGTGTCGAAGTCCACTACGAAGCAGGCGACGTCGACTTCGTTGTTTCCGAAACTACGTGTCACCTTGCAGGTCGGCAAAACCTTTGAGGGTGAGGTTGAAAGCCTGGTTCATGATGCTCGGACGTTGAGCACGCTGTTGGCGGAGCAAGAAGCCCGCGAGCTAGCCAAGAAAAAGAAGTACAAGTACATCGAAGTTGTTTCAATCACGCGGGTATGACCTCAATCAGGGGGCATCGGCGGACACCGCCTGGCGGCAGTTGTTGAGTGCATCCCCGCTTGATATTCCGGCGGCTGGTATCAACTAGTTTTGAACCTTTCGGCTATCCTTTGCTTCTGAAGTGCAGTCGCATCTAAATAATTTCATCTTGCAAAGGGATTTCCCATGTCAAAGCTTGCCGAATTCAAAGCCCTTGAGGCGCAACTCGCCGCGAAAATTCAGCAGTTGGATGCGTTGAAGAACGACGCCGAGTTGAAGCGTGAGATCGAGTTCGAGAGCAAGCTCAAGGCGTTGCTGGAAGAGTACGGGGTAAGCCTGAAGCACATCGTCGCTATCCTTGACCCCGTCAACGCTGGCGGGCGCTCGGCCGCGAAGTTCTCAGCCACGCCGCAGCGCAAGCCACGTGAGCTCAAGCGCTACAAGCACCCGCATAGTGGTGAAGTGGTGGAAACCAAGGGTGGCAACCACAAGATCCTCAAACACTGGAAGCAGGAGCATGGGGCGGGCACGGTGGAAAGCTGGCTGCAGTAGTCTGAGGCGGTGGGGCATCGACCGAGGGCCTCTCCGGCCTGCTTGTTTTACCACCGCAGCTGCAGCACTCGGCAGGCGCATACGGAACCTGTTTGTATTACAGTGGCTTCCTTCGGCCTGCTGTTGATGGGAACCAGGCGACACGCACACCTTCCGCTGACGTTGGCCCAAATGTCAGTCTCCAGCCGGCGCCGTTTGATCGAAGACTGACAGCAAGAGCTTTTCCAGGTCCAGCCACGGGTGCTGGCTGCCTTCTGATTGAGCGCTGCATCGCGCGGTATGGGGAAACACGCGGTAGGCCTGCTGCGATGGCTGAGTGTTGCCGCAGTGGCAACATTGAATCGTTGTTTCAGAGAGCCGCCAAGCGGCGTTCCAATGCTGCAACCTGCGCTTCCGGTCTGGCATATCGCTACCGCCTTCAAGTGACGCATAAGCTTCCACGCTTTAGTGGCCAATAGCTAGGCGGTATCCCTCCGTTTATCGGGCATTAGGCGCTTGAGCAAGAACGAATATCGCGCATCCCGGCAGTTTCTCCAGGTCAATTGACTAAGGATCCAACAAAGCTGGATTAGTCGAGGTTTTCAACGGGCAGTGACAGATAACCTAGGGGGGAGGACGCTGGATGATCCAGCGATTGGCGCACGATCCCCCGACCGGCCCTGAGACCTGCTGGAAAGCTTTTACGCGCAGCTCAATCGCAACCTTGGGCACATTGAATCTAGATCGAGGCGATACGGCCGGAGCAGGCCAGATGCACGGAAGGGCGTAGGGAATCTCAGCAGGCAGAGCATGAGCCTGCGCAGATTCAAAAAATTTGGTCTATATAAAAAGTGATACTCAGTTAGTGCGTGTAAAGCAGGGAAAGCTATATGAATTATGCGATTTGCGCGGTGCCAGCAGAGCGGTTTCAAAGTGATGAGTATTGGGAGGAACGCGTGTGTCCGAGGTGCGGTCACTACAAGGTCGCTGTGGATCTCGTTGAGCATTTGATCGAGGAGGGGCAGATTTTCGATATTGAGAAAACTCGCCTCTGGCTGTGGCAAACGAGAGCCGAATGTCCTACTCCAGAGATCACATTGGCGAATGTGATATTGGCGGTAGGTCACTAGCCAACCTAGAGCGTCTCTCAGAATCGGCTGCACAAGCTCTGGTCTCATGGTTGGTTTGAGACCATGGTGAGCTGGATCACCCTTAAAAGCTCAAGGGATGCTTGGCTGGATAGATGCGTCATCAACCATTTGTGGGAGCGCTTTGACAGGAGGTTGAAAGTGGTATATTTCAAGGGGTCGTCTTATAGAATTTGAGGCCCCCAGGGAGGACAAATACTAATGCCAAATCGCGGCTGTAAGTTTTGGGAATGGGCAGATTGCGCGCTCCATCATCGAAGTCATGATGAAAAACTATGCGATGGAACGACTATTGATGTCCAGGCCAGACTCTCACGCGATGGCCACACTCAGATGTTCATCGGTGTATACGGACCGGACGGTGCCCTTCTCGCAGAAGAGTATTATCCATGCCTACAGAACGAGACCATCAGTCACGCCTTGTTGCGTGGGGCTGAAAGGGCTCGCTTTTTTGCAACCTCGGCCAACATCGTGGTTGCACCCACTCCTCGCAAAGCCTCATCCCGTGCGCCCCAGGCTGGTTAACATCGAAGGCGGGAGCGAGAGACCTAGAGTTTCCTAACGATCTAGGGGCAAGGTACGAGGCCGCTGGCAGTACTTTTCAGTCCATAAACCCATGTGGCGCCGTGCCGGGTAAATGTGATGCGACTTAGAGGAGCGGTATACCTCCAATGGACAAGCTCTGCAGTAAGGCCTATGACGCATAGCGGTATCCTTCCGGGAGGAACCCAAATTGACGTGCAGGTGCAAATATCTGCTAATAGGTTGAGCTTCGTGTTTGTGGGCGTTTACCTGAGGAGCGGACGGTGTATTTTTGAGGAATGCTATGGGACGCTCCATCGTGACATTCGAGAAGCTCTTAACTGGGGCGTTTATACGGCTAAGGTGGCCGCGTTGAAGGTGACTTCGGTGCGTGCGGAGTGACCTTAGAAACCTTGCAGCTAGATTTCCACGATCTTTCTTTGTCAGGTTTGCGGTCGCTGCCTTTAGAGCTTTTTTTCAGCACCCCGTCGATCCATTCCTTCCGCTACCAGTATCCGGGTTGGTCATCAGTGCCCAGGTGAATTTCGTGGGCCTTGCCGCGATTGAGCGAGCGAACCGCGCTGATCAGCTCGTCCAGTTGCTGATCCGTCTCTGTCAGGCGCTGCTACAGGGCTGCTTCATGGGCCTGGCCTCGCTTCAGGCCAAGCGCGTAGCTCGCATCCTGAAGGGCGATCAGGTCGTCATTGCTTCGGGGCGAGTGGTGCACAAATTCGTTGTGCAGACGGTTGATCTCGTTCTGATCGTCTTCTGGGTAGTTCATCTATCTGTCCTCTGCGCCCGCCGCAGCAGGCTATGATGGGGGGTAGAGTACAAATGTGCTCGTGTCGCTACGCGGCAGCCATCATCGCTTCCAGGATGCGCTGGCCTGCCAGCGGCGGCACCGCGTTGCCCGCTATGTGCATGGTCAGTCGGTGGTTGTCAGGCCGCAGGGTGCTGGCCGGGAAGCTCTGGGCGGTCAGGGCTTCACTGGCGCTAAGCATCCGCATTACGTCACCGCGCACCAGAGCCCAGCGGTCGAGCGTGGTGATGGTTCCGATGGGGCGGCTGGTGCACCGTTCGGTGAGACCTGAGCCCTTGCCGTAGTAGGGCATGATGAACTCGTCGCCGAACCCAGCTCGGCCGTTGGCCACGCGCGCCAGGGTGGCGGCGGCCCGGCCTGGCTTCTCGATGGGCGACCACTTGCCCGCCGTGAACTCGAGGAAGCTGGCGGCGGGCACGTGCTGGCGCTGGTGCAGCTCCAGCATCAGCGGTGGCTGCGGGTCAGCACCAAGAACAGACGCACCCGGTGCTGTGGCACGCCAGGTCCGCGCAATCGACGATGTGGGGTGCGACCAGTAACCGAGCGCCTGCACCGCCTGCAGCCAGGCCGGATAGAGCGCCCACCCCACGAACTCTGGCACGTTTCTACCACGGCGCCCGGCGGCCGGTGATACTCGAGGACCGACACGACGGCCCAGGCGGTGGAGCGGGACGAATCGTGCTGCGGGTTGCCCGAGGCCTTCCCGCGCGCCTTCGAGTGCCCTTGGCAGCATGGCGAGGCTAGCAGCAGGTCGTGGCCGGCCACGTGCTCCCGGCGCGCTTGGTGCAGGTCCTGGCACACGTGGTCGGTGGCGGGGTATTACGACCCATCGAAGACCCTCGTCCTTGGCTCCAAGTATGGTCTCGAAGCGCTTCTTCTCAACCTTTACACGGGCGGTGTGGAAGTCCAGTATCAAGGAGTCGACGTCCACGACTTCTACTACGGCAACGACGACTGACCATCCGGCGCTGCCCGCCAGCGCCTAACCACACCTACCCCTATATCGCCACCATATGGCTCAGCCCTCTGCCCTCGTTCCGCTGTTGGGCAGCACGAATTGCTTCACCCCAGGCGATACCTGCGGCCTTAGCTTCAGCAGCGCTCGGATATAGTGTCGCCCGGCAAGGGGGAAGGTGCACGCCATCAATCACTACACAGTCGATCCCCCAGGCTCCCGAGTCACCTGTAGATGATACGGAAACCACCACACCGTTCTGTTTGGTCGTCTGGACTTGCATGCGCAGCTCCAATTTTCAGTCAATCGGTATACGCCACCCTGACCCAAGATTAGCCGCTGCTCGACTGGAAATGGGGGGTAATTAATTTGGCACGGCGACGCTAGCAAGCAATCCAGGCCAAACCTGCAAGGCCTCGGCCTGACGCCTATTTGCAGATATCCGCAGGCGTCTGGGATTTCCCCCGCAGCACAAATTTGGAAGACTCCATGATGGTCGATCGGACCTCGGCAGTCGCCTTCCTTAGCTCTTCCTTGAATTCCTCTGAAGTTCTCATTGAACGCTCTTTTAGGGGGTAGTTCCGCAGGCTGCGCTGAAAAAACACATCCGCAATCAATCATTAACCGCCACCTCAGCCAGCCATCGGTAGGCGGGCGGCTGCCTGGAGCACCCCATGACCGAACACCAACCCGATGAAAGCAAACTCGAGCGGGTGATCCGCAAGATCAAGCGTTGCCTGGCGCTGTCGCAAAGCGCGAACGAACACGAAGCGGCTACGGCCATGCGCCAGGCCCAAGCGTTGATGCGCAATCCACAAACCCACCTGCCGGGTGCTCTCGACAAACACGTCCGCCGAGAAGTAGCACTCCTCGCCCGGTGCAGCGCCGATCAGCGGCTGTACGCCGGCCGCGTTGTTGCTCAGAAAAAGTACATGCCAGCCACTCCCCGCGGCGTCCGCAACAACAACCCCGGCAACATCGACTACAACCCGCGCAACGCCTGGGTGGGCCAGCTGGGCCTGGAGCCCAAGACCGCCGGCGTGCCGAACCCGCGCTTCGCCTTGTTTGACTGCGCCGAGAACCGCATCCGCGCGATCGGCAAGTTGGTGCTCGTCTGTCGGGGCAATGAGAACAACACCGCTGCCTATATCGCGGCCGTGGCCAAGCGGATGGTGGTGCTGCCCGGCGTGCCGCTGGTGCTGGGCGACTTCAAGACCCTGCTGGGGCTGGTGATGGGCATCATCAATCACGAAAGCGGGGGCATCCCGTACGCCCAGGCGGTGATTGAAGACGGCGTGCGCAGGGCGCTGGCATGGCGCCCGCGCAGTTGAAGGTGCTGGGCGTCGGCCTGGCCGCGCTGTTACTGCTGGCGCTGGGCGCCGGGGCCGGGTGTGGCTGGCCGCCGGGTACTACCGTCCCCTGCTGGACGCGGCCAACGGCCAGACCACCACCTCCGTGGCTGCGCGGGACAACCTAGTGCAGCTCACCCAGGAGCAGGGCCAGCAGTTGGGCGACCTGGTGCAGCAGGCCAACGACCGAGCAGCCGAAGCCGCTAAGGCCGTGGCCACCGCCCAGGAACAGGCCCAAGGCGATTACAGCGAGGCGAACCGGATTCAGCGTGAGCACATCGGGGGCGACAGCTGTGCGGCTGCCACCACGGTAATCGACAAGGAGCTGGGGTTATGAGGCGATTGCTAGCCTTGGGATTGGGGACGTTGCTGGCGGGCTGCGCGCGCCAAGAGCCGGAGGTGCGGACAGTCAGGGTGGAGGTGGCCGTGCCGGTGCCGTGCACGGTGGCGGCCGTAGAGGTGCCGGCCTTCGCCACGGTGCGCCTGAAGAAGAGCGACCCGGTGGAAACGAAGGTCCGGGCCTCGGGCGCCATCGACGCGGAGCTCTAGAATGGCAGGTTAAACCCGTACTCTCGCAGCGATGGGGTAAGGGCAATTTATCTGGTAGCGGAGTCTAAATCGATCCAGGGGGAGGTATTCTCAGGCGTGATACAACCAGCGACGTGTACGAAGGGAGATTGCCTATTGTCTTCGCTCTGCCTCGCTTTGCATCTCCTGCATTCAACGGTGTTGTTGGATAAGCGCCAGCGGTTGTTCCACTGGATCAGTAGTTCTGCTTTCTTCACAGCATGCACACTCTGTCGTGAGGTACAGGAAGGGCGTGCCAAGGGTGCTTGGTACGCATTTTCATATGTTAATCCACCACCGCCCTTGAGCGCCATCCCAGTGTAGTTCCCAGCTGCAAGCCTTTTCTGATTAATGCACAGTTTCTGCATCGGGCTTTTTTGTCTGAATTAACGAGTTCTGCGTATTCCGCAACTGATCCCTCGCAGCCTCAATACCGCCTGCTAAGCGATTAAACGCGGCCATTAGCGCCTGAAATTCTGATGCAGAAAGTTGTTCCAGCGCGTCCTTTAGCTCGGGGTGGTTAGCCATTAACTGAGCGCGGTTTTCCTTGGTGCTGCTCATCGTGACGACCTCATTACGGATTTGAAAGTCGGACCTCGCCCTCCAAAGCGAGTTCCACGGGTATTGCCGCTTTCTGCCTGACCAAAGGCTAGAGTATTACCCGATCGGGATTGTCAGTTTTTTTTTGGAGGCGCTATGTCAGTCAAGGTAAAGACCCTGTGCGGTGACGATATGCCGGAGAGGTATCGACTCGCAGGACACGAAGTAGTATTTGCTGTGACCAGCCTTGATGGTTCGGTCACCTATTTTGAGTCGGATGAGGAGGCGGCTATTGCAGCGGCGAGGATGTCGTATGAAGGACGGGATACGTTCAAAAACGATGTCGGGGATTGAAGGAGTGCGCAGACTCGCGCTCTCAGGTTGAGGGGTAGGATCAGGGCAGCCCATTCTCCGCGGTGAGCCAGACCGCTGCGTCTATTCCTTAAAGGTCGCAACCACGACATGCGTCAAAAAACCGCCAAGCGAAGGACGCGCCTGGCGGGGAGTGCCTGTCGTCCATGGTGGCGCCCCTTGTGATCGTAGCTCAAGGGTGAAATATTGCCATCTGGCCTCAGTTCAGATGCAACCGATGAGCACCCACTCCACCGATTCTGCCGAATGGCAGGTTGTTCCGGGATACTGCTTAGCTATATTTTCTTAGCCACGTTTACTTTGCGAGAGCCAAACTATGCCCGAGCCGTCTCGCCTAGAACAGGATCGCCTTGCCGCCGTTCACGCGCTGCAGTGGCTTGAAACGGCCGCCACAGAAAACTTCGACCGAATCTGTCGGCTTGCTGCCAGCTACTTTCAGGTGCCGACTGTGCTGATTTCTTTCGTCGAGCAGGAGCGCCAATGGTTCCTAGCGCGGGTGGGCTTTGAACTTGGCGAAACGCCAATCCATCAGTCGTTCTGCCGGTATACCATCGCCGGGTTCGAGGTAATGCAGGTGCCGGACGCGCGGCTAGATCCACGCTTTAGCTCCAATGATTATGTGCTGGCGTCCGAGGGCGTCCGCTTCTATGCCGGGTCCCCCCTACGTGACAGCTACGGTCGCGCCCTTGGGAGTCTATGCTTAATCGACAAGAAATCGCGAGAACTGACAGCGAAGGAGGTTACTGCGCTGCAGGATTTCGCCGAAATGGTCATGGTACAAATTAATCAACAGCACTTACTAAGATATCGAAACCCGCTAACCGGTCTGCCGAATCTTCAACAGCTTTTGATCGACACCAAGGGAATCTCGTTGCCAAGTGGGCAGGTGCGGTTAGTGGTGGTGATTCAGTTCGGGGAGCATTCTGGACCGGTGTCTGAAGAGACTGCTCGGAGTTTGCGCCTTTGCCTACAGAGCGTCGGAGCGCTGTACCAAGTCAGTGACCGCGATTTTTGTGTGCAGTTGACTTATGACACGGTTCACCATCAAGAGCTGTTTCGGGGGCTGGTGACAATTATCTACGACTGCCTATCCGAGCATAGACCACGCATTGGCCTGGCAGTCTGTGAGGATGGTACCCTGACTGTAGAGTCATTGTTGCATAAGGCTGCGCACGCAGCAGGCGGAGCAGCGGCCCGACTTAGCGGATGGGCGCTTTATGACGAAATTCAAGACTTTGCTCATCGGCGTGCTCTGGGGCTTATCAATGATTTCAGCACTGCTTTGGCCAATGGTGATGTTTACCTGGAGTACCAGCCACGGTTTAGCTTGGAGAGTGGTCGTATGCTTGGTGCGGAGGCGCTGATTGGCTGGCGCCACCCTGTCCTAGGCAAGCTCTCACCAGCTGAGTTCATTCCATTGATCGAGCGCGGCGGCAGAATCAGTGACGTTACCCGATGGGTGATACAACACGCCCTTCGCGACCTGGCGAGATGCATAGATCAAGGGGTGCGGCTCGCGGTTAACTTGTCACCGCTCGATTTCCACGGTATGGACATCGCCCGAACTCTCCACGGCGCATGCCTTCGTCACGGCATCGCGCCTACCCGGCTTGAGGTTGAGATAACCGAAGGTGAATGGTTACTCGGTGAACCGCAGGTGATTAGCCAGTTGCATGCGGTTCGTAACCTAGGTGTGGACGTAGCGATTGACGACTTCGGCACGGGCTACAGCAACTTTGCTTATTTGCAGGAAATCCCAGCGAACGTATTGAAGGTTGACAGATCGCTGATCACTAACATCGAACATTCACCTAGAAATAGAATTATCGCCCAATCGGTTTTTCAGTTGGCCCGGCAATTGGACTACCGTACCGTCGCTGAAGGTATCGAGAGTTTTCGGTGCCTGCATTTGGTTCGTGAATACGGGTGTGACGAGGCTCAGGGTTTTTTCATGAGCCGACCCTTAGACGTTGAGCATTTCCTGCGTCACTGCGGCGATTCCGCCCAAGCGTTTTGCCCAAAAGATGCTTCCACTCCCTCGTCTGTTCATGGCAAAGCCAGTGACGCGAGTTAGTAAGTTTTTTATAGCTGAAGAGTTGGAAGACGTTGGAGGTCACCACGGGGTGACGTACTCCTAGGTCGGTGGACCGGGAGGCGTCGTGACGAAGCCGAAAAAAACGGCTGTAATAGAGCATTATTCCACGCCAAATATTGAGTGGATGATGTCGTGAAGATCTCGCCAAGGCACCTGATCGGCAGCAGTCCCTGCCGGGCAGTCTTTTGCATGGACGAAGGGCTTCCCGCGGTTGCGTTTATCTTGCGACCTGCCGCATCGGGAGCATTGCACGCAGTCTCCCACAAGCCTCCAGGATTCGTTCCATCTTCTGAGCTTCATTGGCCGATCTGGCATGACGTCCGCCTAGTGGGTGGCATGTTGGCATCATGCGCCCTGGTAGGCGTCGTTCATAGGTGATAATCGTGCCAATTCCTGAGCAGTTACGTCATCTGCCCATAGATCATGGCATCCCAGCAAAAGCCTGAGAGACCTGGTCTTCGGTATCGTCGAGCGTCTTCAGCGCATCTCGGGCATTCTTCGCGGTTATTGAGCCGCCGTTCGTCTCCAACCATAGCGTGATTTCTTCTATCGCGGCGCCCAAGGCTAGTTGATTGTGGTGCTGTCGGCGCAGCAAGTCGGCCAGTTGATTTTCGTCGATCAAGGGAATCCTCCGATTGAAGGTGGAGGGTAGCCTATACAGGGAATGGGATTTCGTTCGGCAGGACGCCGGGGAGGAAGTTATGCGTATTCGGCATGGTATCAAGCTATGCCCGCTGATACCGAACTTGATACCCACGGGCGCATTTCGGTGGTTATGTTCGCGCGCGTACGAGTGTTTTGGCCCCCTACACTGCTCACCAGCAAACCCAGGCAACCCATTAGGATTGCAAGGTCGCGTTGGCCGACTGCTTTCAGGGGCCGACTGTTGCCTCGCTGGGTAGGTGAATCAACAGAAACGCAGGTTCTCCAGCAGGATTCATCTCGTTGACTTGCAACTGCTTCAGCGAGCCCACTGGGAGGTCGGCATCGAGCTCAAGGTTGACTGCACCGCCGTGCAAGCCGGTACTGGCCAACGACAGAGTGGTGCTCAACAGGCGTGAAAGCCGCTGACTCGAAAGCCCAGATAGTGGACTTCCACCGTCGGCTTCCATGACGTATTGCCATACGCCGGGACTCAGTACGATCGCAGTGGACAAGGGAGTGGAGTTAAGCATCGCTACCTCCCAATTCACGGTTGAGCACGGCACCTGGCAGATAAACAGGTGGCTGCTCGCCGCAGGTTTGAATCGAGAAACACTGCTGGTGACTGTGGTTTAAACCCAGTTGGGCGAAGGGTCAATCCGGGCTCGTGCAGCCAAATGGCATGCGGGGTCCAGCGAATTCCAGGGAAGACAATGCAGCGCATAAACCAGATGAACGGTTGATGTTGCCTCGGTCGTTGTTGCCGACGCCCCCCGTAATGAGGTGCTGTCGGCACAGGCAGTGGTTGATTGGCTCACAGCTTGCCAGGAACGGTAACTTCCGCTGCCAGGCACAGGTGTGTAGGAGTGGCCTCAAGCAGCAACGAACCCGAAGTGCCGCGAAGCGCGGCCAGCACGGGATCGTCGACGTTGAAGTATTCGACAAAGTCGTCACCACCAAACTCATCCCGAGCGCGGTGCCACCACGACCCAAAGTCGTCAATGTCAGGATTGCAGCCGGTCGCGTATGCGATCCGCTTGCGCCCACCTTCTGGTTTGGACTCGCCAATTTCGGACATTAGGTAAACGCCTTGATCCTTGACCAGGATGACTCGGCAGCCGTTGATGCCGGCCTCAGCCAGCACTGCTTGCAGTTCAGTTCCCGTGAATCGAAGCATGATGAATTTCCTCGAGCAATAGCGCTGAGGAATACCGCCCAGCTGGGAGGAATTCCCAGCAGTGGAGCGGTTGGTATGAAGGCCGAGGTCAGCAGGGCCTGTCGGGAGAGCGTTCATCGCCGTGGGGTCGGCGATCGTGTGAGCTGCCGAACGCGAATCACACTTGGGAGAACCATCGTCGAAGCGACGTAGCCTTCAAGGTTCTGGCTAGCTGGGTGCTGGAGAACCAGCGGTTGCATTCTTAATTAACAATGCATCAAAGTAACCGTCAACACTTAGCTGCGCTGGTTTTTCAGGCATCATTTCCATGAACGTGTACGGAACGCTTGGCGGCTTCCCCTTCAGATAGACGGTCTGCCACAGATGAACAGCAGGATTAAAGTAAAGTCTTGGATCCACGCAGTAGACTACCAGCGGAGGGATTGATATGGCTGCTTCTATCCAGACCGTCTCCAGTATCGAGCTCAGGAGTTACCGCGCTGGGCGGACTCTACGGCGACTTATCACAAAACTTTTTTCGGCCTACGAGTCGAGAAGCCTCAAAGCACAAGTCAACGTTGGTTACTTTGCGCTGGCACAAGCCGCTAAAGCCTGTTTGATTATCAGTGCCTTGTTTTTGGCTGTAGTGTTGGGTCTGTTGGTAGTTATGGGCTTCGCGATCGCGTTGCTGATCGCAATACGCTCAGTTGCGAACCCGCGTCCCCTGGATCAGGATCCTGGACCGGATTACTTGGGTGCTGATCTCTACATTGGCGACTATGACAGCCACGGCCATTACATCGGCGACTTCAAATCACCGGATTGATTTACTAGCGGCGCTGGTTAGTTGGTCAGTACCTTTGCTAGCGGCATCACTGGCTGTCTTGCCTCCATTCGAAAGCATGCTTTGGATGCCTGATCCCACTGCATAGCCAGCCCAGCTCATCGTACCTAGGAACAGCATCGGCAGAACAACGAACATCGCGCCCATCACGTATTCGATAACCTGCGCTGTCACAGTCCCATCCATGAAGCCGGAGGTGGGAAGCGACAACAGCGTCTGGTCGGCCCCTGAGACCTGGTTGTACAAAGCGTCCAATACGCTCGAGTCCACCCACCGAGCCAGTTCCCACCAGAAGGTCAGCATGTGCAACGTGAACAGTGCGAAGGTCACGGTCATCAAGGCTTTCAACTGATAAGTGCTGATCAGCAGCACCAGCGGCAGGCTGATGACTGAGCCCAGGATCAGGAACGCCTGCACCATCGGCAGTGCGGCCCGCAGCGCAGTCATCGCCGGGAAATTGCTGAATGACCCAAGCGCCAGTCCGGTGTTGGTGGCAAGGTTGTTCAAGCCCTGCGTGATCGATCCGCCTCGGGCGCTGCTGCCATAGTCCTGGAACACTTGGCCTGGGGACATGCTGATGGACTGCTGCCGCGGGCTGACCAGTTCGCGTAGCGTGGCATCTTCGACCTCGGTGTTGGTACTGCCCGTCAACCAGCCCTCCAGGCGAGAGATCAGCGAGGAATCGACGTCGGCCAGCAGGCGCGCGCGCAGGCCAGCATCGGCATCGCTCCACCATTGCTTGCAGTTGGGATAGCCCGCGCCGTTGGCCAACTGCGGTAACGACGTGTCGCGAGCCTCGTCGTAGGGCCATGCGACCCTCGGCGTCCGTGAGCGGTCGATATCGTAGTAGCCCGACGTATTGAGGAAGTAGCTCGAACCAATCCAGGAGGCGTCGTAGCTTTGCGCCTTGTCGAGCTCTGGCCGATTGGTAAACAGCCGCGACCGTGAGTAGCCATAGCAATCCCGCGTGAAATCCGCGACCTCCTGCAGCAACACCTGGTTACTGATGCGGGAGCTGTCGATTTCCATGCGCAATTCACGGATATCGGGCGCGCAGGGGATGCCCGCCGTGGCCGCCGCAGTGATGCCCTTGCTCAACGCATGCACGAGAAACCACCACACCGGTACGTTCGCCGACTTGTCGCCGATCGTGTTAAACGTTGTGCCCCAAGACGTATCAGCCGGCTTGGCCAGTGAGACGCCGCAGCGCTGGCTGGCCGCGTCATCGAAGGTAATCGACGACAGGTTCAGCGGGAAAAACGGGATGCAGGCGAACAGGATCACCACGTAGGCCATCCATAAACGGTTTTCGACGCGAGGGATCGACAGCAGCCCCTTGTTACCCTCATCAGCGCCTTGTTGTCGTGCAGACAGCCATTCTTGAAGGATGATGGCCCCAAACGGGGCTGCGAACAGCCCCGTGTCGACCAGCGTGTTCCAGATGCCGTTGTTGATGATCCAGGCCAGCAATGAGAGGTAGAACTCCAAGTAACTGTTGGTGCTCAGGGTCATGGTTCACCTCACGTACGTGTCAGTTCAACCAACGCAATGGCACTGAAACCGATCAGCGCCAGGCACCGCAAGCGGCGCCGGCCTTCTGTAGAGCGCTGCATTCGGAATGCACGCCACCAGCCGGCGCTGATCAGGCTGTAGAGCAAAACGCGGCAGCCCGCGAGGTAGCCGCTTAGGGCGCGCGGGATCGTTGGCCATTCAGGCCACATATTCAGGGAGTGAATGGCCAACCAGGCGATCAACAGCAGGGCCACGCATGTGCCACTACCGAGCAGCACGCCTATCAGACCTGCCTTGAGGGTGGCCATCGTCATGGCGTGCTCCTGCCTTGATCGGCGCGCTGGAGCCTGCCAGGTTCCGGGTCGCGCTGGTCGATGATGCGTGAGGCATCTGCACCGCCGGCATGGCGGTCCAGCACCAGGCTGGCGGTGTTGGTGGCCAGGGATTGCCGCACCTGCAGTTCGGTTCGCAGCAGGCGAATTTCCCGGTCCAGGGTTTCGACGTTGTTGTTCAGCGCGTTGGTTGCGGGCTGCGCCGATGCCACGTTGGGCTCATGACTGCCTGCCAGTAGGGTGCGCTGCAGCAACATGGCCTTGTAGATGACGCTCGACAGCGCGGTTTCGCTGGCGAGACGCCGGGCGAGCAAGTCCTGGTCTGGGTCATCGCGCAAGCCCTCGATCACGCCGCGCGATACCGGCAGCAGCGGGCTGGATACCTTGTTCAGATTCTCGGGCGTAGGATGATCTGTGCCCGCCACCAGCCGCTGCAGGCCGGTCAACTGCTCGGTGTAGGCTTCCTGGATCAGAGGCGAAAGACCGGTACCTGCCGTCGTACGCAGGGTCTCACAGTCGTCACAGGTCTCCACCTCGGCCTCGCCCAGCACCCGGGTCGCCCAGTCGGAGGCTTCGCTTGGGCTCGACCAGGCTTGGCAGATGGCACCGTTCTGGCAGGCAGCGCCCACAGCAGAGCTGTCGTCCAGCGAGCGGTTGTGCAGCAGGTTGTAGCCTGCCTTGACGACGTCGGCGGTCACCCGGATGGGCGCTTGGGCTCGTCCACCGGCTTTCTGGCCCCCGACCCAGCTGACACCATTGTTGCCGTTGTTGGTCTCGGTGTTTTTCACCGCAGTTACCGCGTCGCCGCCGGACTGTTCAAGGTTGGCCTGCATCTCCTGGTTCTTCGCCATGTCGCCCCAGCCGGCTTGATCGACCTTGTCGGCCATCTTGGCGGCCATGGCCTGGCAGGTGAGCTTGGAACGGTCGAAATCGAGCCGACCCTGCAGCACCCCGTTGCTGAGCAACTCGTAGAGGCCAGGATTGGCACGCTGGATGATCATCGCCGGCAGTGACATCACCGCCTGCGTGGCATTCTGGATGACGTTACCCATGATCTGCTGGAAGCCCTGGGTGGCGCCGTTCAACTGGTTCTGCAGTGTGTTGGCGAGGTTCATGTTTCCGCACATCATGTTGGCGCGCCATGACAGCCCCACGCCCAGGCCACTGGGGCGGTACAACGAGGAGGGGGCTCCTGCGGCCGAGCCACCACCGATGGTGTACATCACCCGGTCATCCAGTACCTGACCTTGATCTCCAAGGTTGTAGTCACCATCCGCCGCAGCGCTGGATGCGCAGAACAGTGCACCCATCAGGCCGAACAGCATGGCAATTGGGCAGTGCCATTTGCGCGCACTCATTAGTGGCCTCCGTCGAAGTCGATGCTGAACAGGAAGGTCTGGCCCATGCGCTGGCAACAGCGGTAGGGCCGCCATAGCGACCAGGCGTAGGCACCGTCGTCGCTTTGAGTCGCTGGGCTTGGAAACACCGCACACGTGCTTTGCTGTTGCGGGTAGAGCAGCTGCCAGCGATGGTTGCTGACGTCGTTTTCCATTACCGGCAGCGGCGGCCAGTAGCCGTCATAGGGCATGGACTGCAGTGGCAGGTAGACGCGAGGTTGCCCCATCCGGGTGATGAAATCGCTGGCGCGTTGGGCCATGACGGCGGCGGCTTTGAAGTCGTCTGGCTGGATCAGGAAACCCTCTCGGGGATAGATATTCCCCCACATCTCGCCCAGCGCCTGGCTGCCGATTTCACGTACGCCGGGCACCAGCGCCTGGGGGTAGACTGACTCGGGAATACCGTGACGCCAGCCAAGTGGATCGAGGGTGCTGAGGTAATAGGGAGTAAGCGGGGTTGCGCCGGTCGGGCAGCTATAGCCAAAGCGCTGGGCGAGGGCTGTCAGCGCCAGCCCTCCGGGATGGCCGATGGCGTCGACATTCTTGAAGCGGGGTAGGTTGTCGCGTCGCGGGGAGGAGGTAATGAGGTTACCCCCTCCTTCCGAACCGGGAACGGGCATCGACAGGGCCGACATTTCGAGCCAAGGGTTGGCCCCAGTGTCGGTGTAGCTCGATACCACCAGTTCGGGAATGAAGTGGCGGATTTTGGGCGAGGTGCGGACCGTGCAACCGAAGGGGCTGCACAACAGCCAATAGCAGATGCCGACGACCCGGTACTCCAGGCATTGCAGTGAGCTGACCGAGGCAACGATGGCCGGCGTCGTCAACGCGAAGCACGGTGTGGAAACGATGAAGGCGAGGGCAAGTACCTGCTGACGTAGTCTGCAACCGAGTCGCTGGCAGAAGGCTATCGACCTTGAAGGCCTGGGGATGCATTTGAAGATATTCAAGTTCATGGGTAGCGCTCAGCAGCTCAACCGTTTTGCATCCATTGCGCCGACCTTCAGCATCGTGGATTGCAACCCCGTAAGCGCCTTGCAAATTGAGGTGCGGGTGATCGTATTTGCGGGTGGGCTGAAGGCAGTGGTAGTGGGCGAGTCGAAGAGCTGGGAATTTCAAGAAAGGGTACAAGTGTACTCCTGGTCGTCATCGGCGACCTGTAAGCGAGGTTGCTGGGAAGCAGCAGGGCGAGTTTTGGCAGGCACCGCTGCGTAGTTGGCGGGCAGGGTGCAATCGTTTGGCTCAACCCACGGTGTGTCGCCCGCTACGAAGGCCGCAGGTTGCTACAACAACGCGGTCGGCGTCTGGGTGACGGGAGTACACGCGGAAACGCCCGATTTTCAGGGCTAGTTGATGGCTTCTTTGCCAAGCGCTTCCAGGCAGGCCCCAATCAGAGCCGATGACTCGTCCAGGCCGTTCAGGGCGCTCCGCGCATTAACCGCGGCCTCACTGCCTCCGTTGTTTTCAGCCCATAACGCTAGCTCCTCCACAACGATCTGAGGGGGGGATCGTTAGTAAATCCTGTACACTCCGCGTCACCTTGTGAAGGCGATACGGTCGATCTCGGGTCGTTCACGGGTAATCCACCTCATGGAACACCTCCTACCTAGCTCTCTAGGCTGGGTGATCAGGCGGGCGCGGTGCTCGCCAAAGACTGTTATATAACTCGTGCCTTACCGCAACAGATGCACTGCCAAACCGATGAGTGCGCACGCCATAAGCACCTGGATTACGCCCCGTTTGAATCGAAACAAGGCAACTGCCGCCGCAATGGCGATCAGTGCAGAGGGCCAGTCCAGATTACCGCTGAAGCCCTTCGGCCACAGCACGTGATAGCCGAAGAAACACGCCAGATTGAGGATCACTCCAACCACGGCGGCGGTAATAGCAGTTAGCGGTGCAGTGAACTTGAGTTCGTTGTGGGTCGACTCCACCAGCGGGCCTCCGGCGAGGATGAACAGGAACGAAGGCAGGAAGGTGAACCATGTCACCAGGGAAGCTGCGACGGCTCCAGCCATAAACACCTGATCGGCACCGAACACCTGCAAGACATAGGCCCCGACAAAGCCGACGAAGGCCACCACCATGATCAGCGGCCCTGGCGTGGTTTCCCCCAGGGCCAGCCCGTCTATCATCTGTGTCGGGTTCAGCCAGCCGTAGTGACCGACTGCGCCCTGGTAGACATAAGGGAGCACCGCATAAGCCCCACCGAAGGTCAGTAATGCGGCTTTGGTGAAGAACCAGCCCATCTGGGTCAAGGTGCCGTCCCAGCCAAAAAGTGCGGTCAGGACGCCCATGGGCAAGGCCCACAAAATTGCGCCGACGAAGGCCAGCAACACCAGCTTCGGCCAGCTGAAGCGGGCATGTTCAGGGGATGGAGTGTCGTCATCGATCAAGGCCGGGCCGAAGGACTTTTTGGCGGCGCTATGGCCCCCGGCTCTGAACTCCTCGGGTGCTAGGCGTCCGCCGACATAGCCGATCAATGCGGCACCCAGAACGATTAACGGGAACGGAACATTGAATGCGAAGATGGCGGTGAATGAAGCTGCTGCTATCGCCCACAGCCAATTGTTCTTCAATGCCCGAGAGCCGATTCGATGGGCCGCCTGCACGACGATGGCGGTCACGGCAGGCTTGATGCCATAGAAGAGCCCAGCCACCACAGGCACTTCGCCGACGGCGATGTACATCCACGACAAAGCGATCAGGATGAGCAACGAAGGCAGCACAAACAGTACGCCAGCAATCACTCCACCCCAAGTTCGATGCATCAGCCAGCCGATATAGGTTGCCAACTGCTGAGCCTCTGGCCCAGGGAGCAACATGCAGTAGTTGAGGGCATGCAGGAATCTGCGCTCGGATATCCAGCGCCGCCGCTCTACCAATTCCTGGTGCATGATCGAGATCTGTCCCGCAGGCCCGCCGAAGCTGATGAATCCGAGCTTCAACCAGAACCAGAACGCCTCACGCAAACTGATCGGATCAGGTCTCGACAATTCTTCTTCAACCATGGGTGCGAAAACCTTATTCATGGGGTTGTTCCTCTTTGACAAACCCGGCGAGCAGGCCGTCGAAGATCGCGCTCGCGGCAGCCAGCAGATGGTCGTCGTGGGTAATGGTTTCGCGTAGACCGGCCAGCACGCGCTCGACACCGGCAGCCTCCACTGGCTGAATGCCTCCAACATCGAGGTAATGCACCAAGGCCGCGATACGGTTGAGGCCGGGCTCCTGAAGTTCAAAGCTGGCTTGTAAAGTTTCGAAACTCACGCGATTGCCCACATGGCTGAAGGTTGCCTCATCGAAGTCAAAGCCCAGTGCGTCCACCGGACAATCTTGTGGCGCGTTCAGCCAGAGGATCTGAGCCTGCGGGTCAATGAAGCGGCGAATCAGCCATGCACAGGCCAGCCGGTCGACCCAGGGACGCTTGCGTGTTGCCCAAACACGACTCTGATAATCATCAAGATTAAGTGGCGTGATTGGTTGATTGCGGCTATGTGGCTCATCTGGAGACAGGGCTCTGCTGACCGCCGTCTCTAGCTCCTGCAAAGCCGAATCAAGCTGCTGTTTCGGCCTGCCTGGAAAGTAATCGATGCCGATCAGCTGATCGTAGGCTTTACGCAGCTTGCGAATCTGCTTGGTGGTGGTAAGTGCATTCTCAGTCGTGAGTTGACCCCGGCATTCTTCGATCTCGGTGCGCAGTTTTCTGTAGTCCTCGCTACGGTCGAACAGCTCGATAAAGCGCTCACCATTAGGATCGACCACGGGCAGGATGTAAGCAGTTCCATTGATCGCCAGGATGTCACGCTCGACAGCGGCGAGCGTTTCACGACAGGCGTCGGTGTCCGGCAACAGATAGGCACCATCGCGCAAAACCGCCGCACCTGATGCTTTCAAGGCACGCCACGCACGCATTCGTTCAGTGGCATTGGCCGTGGGAAGGCCAAGAATCAGAGCAAGCCAAGCTTTCATGTAGATGCTACTATTTATTTTGTAGGTTTCGCTACTCTGATCCTGTTCTCTTCAGCTGTAAAGCTGGTTTTAAAATCATGAGTTTTACGAATTTCTACCGGGCTAAGGCCGGGAAGCCATTCCTGGTTTCAGCTCGAAATGGCTAATTTAGCGAGAAACATATTAGTAAAAAGAAATCTATATAAATCAATGCGTTAATATCTTCTAACAGTTAGTATCATTCAGATATTCAGATGGCTGCGTCATTGCCCGAAGCGCCGACGCCAAGCCGTTCGTGAAAATGGGCGAGCCATACTTCCTGATCAAGCAAAAGCTCAAGCAGCACGGCATAGTCGCCTTCTCCTCGAACTACGCGCTGTACGGCGACATGAGCGAGCGGGTCATGACGGTCATTGAGTCGCTGGTACCGCAGGTCGAGATTTATAGCATCGATGAAGCGTTCGCCGATTTGTCCGGCGTACCCGGTGACCTGGAGCAGCTTGGCCGTCAGATTCGCGCACAGGTTTACCGGAGCACCGGCATACCCGTCGGCGTGGGGATCGCCGGCACCAAGACCTTGAGCAAACTGGCCAATCACGCGGCAAAAAAGTGGCAGGCGCAAAGCGGTGGGGTGGTGGATTTGCGCGACCAGGTCAAACGCGACTGGGTGCTGAAGAAATGCCCTGCCTCGGATGTCTGGGGCGTCGGCCGGCGGATGACGGCACACTTGGAGGGGCTAGGCATCAAGAGTGCCTGGGAGCTCTCCAAGGCAGATCCCTGGATGCTGCGTAAGCGCTTCAGTGTGGTGATCGAGAAGACCGCGCGCGAGCTGGCCGGCACACCCTGCCTGGAACTGGACGAGCTGGATCCCCCCAAACAGGAGATCTGTTGTAGCCGGATGTTTGGCCAGCGCCTGACGGATGTGGTGCCCATCAAGGAGGCGGTGGCGACCTACATGGCGCGCGCCACCGAAAAGTTGCGGGTGCAGCAGTCGCTGTGCAAGAAGATCCGGGCGAGCATTCGTACCGGGTTCTTCAACCCCGATGAGGCCAAGTACGCTAACGGTGTCATCGTCGAATTACCCTTTCCCACGCACGATACCCGGCTGATGACCAAGCTTGCCGTTGAGGCGGTGGACCGTATCTACCGACCTGGTTTCAAGTACAGCAAGGCCGAAGTCCTCTTGCTGAACCTCTGCCAGAAAGGTGAGTACACCGAGGATCTGTTCTCGATTTCGCAGCCGGCGACCACGGAGAAGGTCATGGGGCTGATGGATGCCATCAACGGTCGGTGGGGCAGGGGCACCATGCGCCTGGCCAGCGTGCCAACCAATCCTGATTGGGGCATGCGTCCGGAGATGATGAGCCAAAGCTTTACTACGCGCCTCGATCAATTGTGGACGGTGAATTCACGGTAGTGGAGGGGCTCAATGCACGTTGGATTTTTTGCGCTGTGCGGATAGATACCAATAGAGGAGTCTGCTCGATCATTTAACGGGAATGACGGAAATTGAACCATTCCTTTCAATGATCGCGTACCTGATGTCTGTCATCTCGATCAAGCCTTGGCTTGAACGGGCCGCTTCCATGATGTCCGCTTCCGTGATGCGAGCTTCTTTCATGCGCTGGGTCAACGGTTGACCGTTCTCCACAACGATGGTTGGGCCACCATCGATTATCTTTGCGAGTCGTGGGGATCGCTGCTTGACCTGTGAGAATCCCACGTCGATGGCGATCAAGGTTGCAATGATCAAAACCGAGTTGGTCACTGAGAAATCATCCCCCAGCAACGCTTGTTGGGTCGCCTCACCGATAATGAGGAGCAAGATGAAGTCGAAGGTGGTTAGTTCGTTGAGCGATCGACGTCCTGCGATTCGAAACAGAATCATCAGCACGAAATACATGGCGGCGGCACGAAGTACGGCGTCCATGGCGTGTCTCCCTCAGGGATAGATGAACTTGGGTACGGGAAGGCGCTCGCCGCCGATGATACCGACGTGACCGCGATACAGCCCCACTCCGTTGCTTCGTACAGTGAGGTACAAGGTGGCCACCCCCATCCGGTCGGCTTGCATGGGAACCACCAAGTCTTTCCCGTCGCTGCGCAGCGGTGCAGGTTGTGGTGTCAAACCTTCAATGGAGACGCCCTGAAGCAATTCACCTCCCAAAATCAGGTAACGCATTTCATGGGGGGAGCCCAACGAAGTGACGGCCAGATCATCCAGGGCCCCATTGCGGCTGAAACGCTGGTATTTCACCCGCAGAGTGCCGTCACTGGTTTGCGGTTCGACTGAGCTCAATGGTCCCTTAGAAAACAAGCCTGCGAGGGTCAGCAATATCAACAATATCAGCCCTGTCCAACCTACCCGTTCGAAACGCCACACGCGTCGCTGCATTCGCATGTCTTCTGCGACTGGATAGGCTCTGCTGTCGAACTCATGCGGGTTCATGGGTTGCTCAGCCTTTGCTGTGGTTTTTTGAAGTGGGCGGGACAGCCACACCCCTAGGGCCGGCAATCCCCCATATACCGACGCCCATTAAGGGCGCTATTACTATCAGAACGGTCCATCCTACCTTTGTAGAGCCACTTTTAGTGGTGCGCCAGACGCTCGCCAGCGCCAACGCGTCTAGGAACACGACCACCACGGCGGCCACTATCCAAAAAATTGAGAAGTCCATAAAACCCTCGCCTTAATTCAGTGATTACACAGGGACAACGTCCGGGCCGTCATCGATCGCAACGGGTATAGACGTCGCTCTGCTCGGGGTCAGGATCACCTTGCGACACTCCTCCTGCTTTTTGTCAAAGATCTTGTAGCCTTCGGCAGCCTGTTCCAGGGAGAGGCGATGGGTAATGATGGTGTCAGGCGACAACGCACCGGTTTCGATGTGTCCCAGCAGTTCGGGTAAGTAGCGCTGCACGTGGGTCTGGCCCATGCGGAAAGTCAGGCCTTTGTCGAAGGCATCGCCAAACATGAAGCCGTGAATGAACCCGGCGTACACTCCTGGAACGCTGACGACACCGCCACGACGGACAGCCGCAATGCATTGACGCAACGCCTTGCCCCTGCTGCCCTCAAGCTTCAGTGTGGCCAGCACGGTTTCGGTGGTACTGCCCTTGGCTTCAAATCCCACGGCGTCAACGACACCGTCCACACCTCGAAAACCCGGCGTTTGGCGGATCATGGTGTCAGCAGGATCGTCGTCTTCGTCAAAGTTGATGGCGATGACGCCATAGGCGCGTTGGGCGTAGGCCAAGCGGTAGGGATGGTGATCCACCATGAAGATGCGCTCGGCACCTAGCATCTTGGCCACGGCCGCGCACAACAAACCGACCGGGCCGGCGCCATAGATGGCGATGCTGGCTCCCGCACTTATCTCTGTGTTTTTCACTGCCTGGTACGCGGTAGGAAGGATGTCGGAGAGGAACAACACCTTCTCGTCCGCCAAGGTTCCAGGCACCTTGAATGGCCCGGTGTTGCCCTTGGGTACCCGGACGTATTCAGCTTGGCCGCCAGGGATGCCGCCGTACAGGTGGCTGAAGCCAAATAAGGCTGCGCCGGGGGGAATGCTCTTCTTGTTCAAGATGGCGCCACGACCTGTATTAGTCGTCTCGCAGGCCGCAAATAGAGCGTTCTGGCAAAAGAAGCATCCCCCGCAGGCGATTACAAAAGGAATGACCACCCTATCCCCGCGTTGCACCGCAGTCACTGAACTGCCCACGTCCTCAACGATGCCCATGAACTCGTGACCAAAAATATCGCCGTGCTCGGTCTGGGGGATTTTGCCGCGATATAGGTGCAGATCCGAACCGCAGATGGCAGTGGCGGTGACCCGGAGGATGACGTCTTCGGAGTCGATCAGCACCGGGTCTGGAACTGTGTCGACCCGGACGTCGTGGGCGCCGTGATAGGTGAGTGCTCGCATGGTGGAATCCTTCCGTAGTATTTAACAACCGAGACGGCGCGAGTCGCTTTAGTTCCAGCCAGTCTACCGACGGCACTCTCCCCGGGATTTTCTGCGTGGCCTCAAGCAACTTTATGCAACGAAGAGGCAGAAGTAGAGGTCAAGCTTAAATCGTCTGCATTCGCAGCCCACCGTCTTGACCGGTAACCGTCTATGATCGGAATTATTGTCCCAGCTCATAACGAGCGAGATGCCATCGCTGGCTGCCTCGCCTCGCTGGTAGCAGCCGCTCGATACCCAGGCTTGAATGGCGAAAAGGTCCAAATTGTCGTGGTCTGTGATGCGTGCTCCGACAGTACCGAAGCGGTTGCTCGCTGCTACCCGGTACAGCTACTGATCGAAAGGTACAAGAACGTGGGTATGGCGAGTAATGCGGGAGCCGATCATCTGATCCATCAGGGAGCGCGATGGCTCGCCTTTACTGACGCTGATACCGAGGTACCCGAAACCTGGCTGATGGATCAACTGCGCTTTGGGTGTGATGCCGTATGTGGAACCGTTCGTGTGGCGGACTGGTCGGCTCATCCACCAACTACCAAGGAACGGTATGAGTCGCTTTACTCGATGAAAGAGGGGCACCGCCACATTCATGGTGCAAATCTGGGGGTAAGCGTGGTGGCGTACAGAAAAGTCGGGGGGTTCAAACCGCTCCGGGTTCATGAAGATGTTCATTTGATCGCGGATCTGACTGCTGCGGGCGCTTCCATCAGCTGGACGACAGTTAACTGCGTGACTACCAGCGCCCGCCCAGGAAGTCGTTGCGAGGAAGGCTTTGGCGCGTACCTGAGGTCCTTGGCGCCCGGTGCACCCTCCAACAGCCCCGGTGCCACCAATCCTCCCTGTTAGGCAACGCGAGAACCTCAGAGCACTATGGTCGGCAAATGCGGAGTCAGTCAGAGATGGGATCATGAACGCGGAGCAAGTTGTCGCCTACCTCAAACGGCATTCCCTGTACCTGACGACGGCTGAGTCCTGTACGGCGGGGCGGATCATTTCGTTGCTTGCCCAGGTTCCCGGATGTGGCGAGGTAGTTGAATCAGGCTATGTGGTGTACTCCTCCGAAGCTAAACAACGCCTGTTGGGCGTGAGCGCAGACACCATCAGGTGGTTCAACCTGACGAGCAACGAGGTGGCGCGAGAAATGGCGCTAGGCGCGCTACGCAATAGCCCGACTAATGCAGTCATCGCCACGACGGGCCTCTGTGGAGACCAGGACGTCGAGGGCATTCCAGCGGGAACGGTGTGCTTTGCCTGGGGCTTCTCGCTCAGTGGCAAGCTCGGCGTATTTACCCGCCGATACAGGTTCTTCGGGGGCAGAGAACACATGCAGTTACAAGCGGCATCTTTCGGGCTCCAGCACCTGGCCGGTTTCCACCGAAGAATGCTGGCGGGAGAAACCTGTTAGGCGTCTTCCCTCCAGCGCTGAAGTGGCTTGGTCCTCGAGGGTGGTAGGGGTTTAATCCTTGGTTCGTCATAACCGCCTGCTGGCGGTCTGCATGCCTTCAAGCGTGGGCTGCCCGGCAAGACCGATTCCCGTTGCCAACGCCCGTGCCCGATCAACGCCTAGATTAAGCGCCTCTGTTGGGGAACTACTGGGCATGTCGATGTAGTATTCCTCTAACGGCGTGTTATCGCCGTAACGGATGGTAATTTGCATTTGCGTGGAGCCGACTGAGGTTAACCGGACTTCGACTCGAAATGCGGTGCCGTTATCGAGCTCCTCGGCGTGGACGCTTTGTCTGGAGCAGTCTGACCAGGCAGAGTTTGATGGATGCTTCATAACAACTCCTACAGTAGGTTACGGGTCGCAACGCATAGCCCGCCCTGGCAGGAGGTGAGAAGTCACGCAGCCTGGTTGACCGATCATCTGTCTCGACCTGACGCAACCTTCCTATTGAGATAAGGGGAACCGTGACATGCAAAATCGAGCAGAACCTGCACACACGGCATCCGGTCATGGGGTGGCTCAGACGACGGCGACACGCGCCGTCGCCTGCAAGGAGTTACTTCTCGAGCGTCGCAGCTTGGTTTCCCCCCTCTTCGGAGATAGCCGAGAGCTTTTCATCCGCGCCTTTTTCTTCAACCAATGTATCGCCCAGCAATGACACCGCTTCCTTCATGCCCAAATGCTTGGCCATAGCGATCAACGTGCCATAGCTGGCGATTTCGTAGTGCTCGACTTTTTGTGACGCACCGATCAGTGCCGCATCGAGAACGGCGCCTTTCTCAATCTCATCCAGGAGCTCCTTACTTTCCTCGATTAGGCCCTCCATGGCTATGCACTTCATGCGTTTGAGTTTCAGCCCAGCGATCTCTACAAGCTGATCAATGCGCTCGATCTGGCCTTGAGTCTCGATCAGATGAGACGAAAACGCGTCGGCAAGCTTGGGGTTGGTAGCCGCCCGTGCCAAACGCGGCAATGCCTTGGTAATTTGCTTCTCAGCGCTGTAGACGTCAGAAAGCTCGTGGATAAATAGGTCTTCTACGGTCGTACGGGCCATGTCGTTACCTCGAAAATACGTAGGTGCAAAAGGTTCGCTTCCGCTTTCGTTCTGTCATGAGAGCGTGGGCGAACGCGCGGGACGGTCGGATAACTCATTGGGTAGCAGGGTGCCAACGCCGAAAACGTTGACGGCTACAGATGCCCTGAACCCCCTGCAGATTTGCGTCGACTCCATCTCGAATGCGGCCACTGCATGGACGATCCATCGCGGCGGCTGCTGTGGAGCAGATGAAGAGATTGTGGGATTTTTCATGGAGTACCTCTGCTGTCGTCCTGAGATGGCGCTTAGCGATCTCAGTCGCCTTGTACGAACCCTGAACCCAGATCGGCTCCCGTCACCGGGTTGCTCATAGGGTCTGAGGTCGTGCGGGCTTTCAGCGCTTCAAGCGCGGCGGCGTCGGTAGGTGAGAGGCTCACCGAGGCGCTGCCGTCGCCGCCATCGACGGCAGGCTGCGGAGATTCCACGTACTCCCACTCTCCGCCCTCGTTCCACGGACCCCGAGTATTGGGCTCACCTGACATGTTGAAGTATTTATGGGTGAACTCCGGCATGCCTGGGAGCTTGCCTTGTGGGAAGTTCGGTTGGATGGCGTGGAGCGCTTTTTCGAATGACAACTGATGGGCGATCTCACGGGTCATGAGAAAGCCCAGGGCCTCTTTCACCCCAGGATCGTCGGTGACATTCATGAGGCGTTCGTACACGATCTTGGCGCGAGCTTCTGCGGCGATATTGGAGCGGAAGTCGGCAGTGGGCTCGCCGATCGTGTCAATGTAGGCAGCTGTCCATGGAACACCTGCCGAGTTCACCAGCGGTGCACCCGCACCATAGAGCAGGCTGGTGATATGCGAATCGTTGCCAGCGCCGTTGATGGTTCTGTACAACTCGCCTTCTTCCTCAACCCCTTCAGCGAGCCGACCTTTGGCTCCCTTGTTGAGCATGACGATAATCGAGCCGACGATTTCCAGGTGGCTGAGTTCCTCGGTCGCGATGTCCATCAGCAGATCCTTGCGACCCGGATCGTCTTCAGCCAGTGCTTGGGTAAAATATCGGCCAGCAGCGGCGAGCTCACCTTGGGCGCCGCCAAATTGCTCAAGGAGCAGATTCGCAAGCCCCGGGTTAGGCTGAGCAACGCGTACGGTGTATTGCAGTCGTTTGTTATGTAGAAACATAGCTGAATTCCTCAAACCACGGTCATCGTCCTTATAAAAACGGCCAGGGCAGGGAAGCCTGCCCTGGCAGCATCACTTATTGCTTGCCGCCGTTTTCATCGTTGCCGCCGCGACCGCCACCGTGACTGTGTTGACCGCCGGTTCGCCCAGCTTCTGAGGCTTTTTCGCGATCGTTTGCAAAGTTACCGCTGGACGCTTGGCCGCCTTTCTTGCCGGCCTCGGACGCCTTTTCGCGATCATTGGAAAAATTGCCGGGGTTAGTTTCCTTGCTGCCGCCTTGGTTGCTGCGACCATCTTGATTATTAGCCATGATTTTCGCCTTCCATATTTTCGCATGGGAATGTCCATGCATTACGTACGAGCCGCTTTCAGTTGGCGAAATTCGATTTATTTCCTAGCGAAAGGACAAGTGGCGCAAGAGAAACTCGCAAAAGAAGCTTGTGTCTTAATAGTGCGATGGCAAAAGTTATACAAGAGTTGTACGGTTCAGTGCTCTTGCTGCTAGTTGTACAAAGCAGGGGGAAGAGGTTGGCTGGAATTATTTCTGTCGTTAGGCAGTAATGTGGCAGCGCAATAAAAGGATTTTGTGGTTAAGTAACAGTTTTGCTCTGGTGTGAAATTTGCGAACTAGGTGATGTGTTGATCTTCGTCGAGCTGACGGTAACTGGTAAGGCGGTCAGCCTTCACTGGTTATCAAATTGTTTGAAGGGAGGCGGAGCTTACATTGCAGGAGTAATGCGGTAGCCTGAAGTTGAAGTTTTCCTGCTGAGTCGATTAAACATCCGGGGGGATTGCTACGTCAGACGGAGCTAATTATTGAGTCGCGTCGAATCGTCCGGCTTTCGGTCGCCAATTAGCTTTCGTAGCATGAAAAGCTCATCCTCGGAAAGCCGTTCGAATTCTTCGCGTAACAAAGGGTTTTGCTCGATGAGCTTCGCCCGATACTCAGTAAGTTGTGCCGTGGTCATTGTTGCTTCCATGTGCTCCAGGTACCTGGCTCCGCGCAGTGGGAAGGCTATATCTTAGCTAAAAAGCTGGCAAAGGTCTCGAAGGATGGATGCCTTCCTCACGTTGGCCCCTGGAGGGACGTCTGGATGAACCGGACGAACCTCGTTTAGACCGGCCAGACTTTACTGCTCCGGACAATCGGATGTAGGCAGCGACGGCAGCCGGATCAGGAAAGTCGTCCCCAGCCAAGGAGTAGAGCTGACAGCGATGGTGCCCCGATGTGCTTTAACGATTTCTCGGACTATAAACAAGCCAAGCCCGACCGACCTGACGGCATCCTCGCGGTCACTGGCGCGGGTCATTGGTTCAAAAAGTTGTGGGATGAGCAGCCGTGGGATGACATGGCCGTGGTTGTGAACGGCAATTTCAGCGAAACTGCCGGAAAACCCAGTTGTGATGGTGATCGGGTATCGTTGGTCGCCGTACGCGACGCTGTTGGCTACCAAATTACCAATCATCTGCTGTGTCCGATCTGAATCCACCTCCAATATTCCTCGGCCTTTTGACAAGTGATGAATTCGGGATTGACTGTATGCGACACGCAGTTCGCCCACGCAAGCGTCCACCAGCCTAATTAAATCCACAGGGGCTGGGCGTATGCTCATTCCTTGGCCGATTCTCACCGACGCCAGGTCCAGCAGATCAGAGATCATTCGCTGGGCACGTTCAGACGCTGTCACGATATGGCCAAGCAGTTGTGATTCTCTCGGAGGGCGCTCTGCTCGGTTCAGAAGCTCGGAGGCCATTTTGATCGCGGTCAGTGGCGTTTTGAGGTCATGGCTTGCAATAGCAATCATTTGCTCGGCAAACGTTGCTCGGCGTTGCGCATGTTGATAAGCCAATGCCAACTCTGCTTGAGCAGTTTGCAGCGCGGTCTCTGCGGCTGCTTTCTCTGATAGTAGCTGCTCGGCTCGTTGTCGAGCGGCGAGGATCTCTCGTTCATAACGATCTCTTTCAACCGTGCCGAAAAACGCTAGCTCATTTTGGACGCCCCCTTCGTACTCACGCCTAACCCCGTTGAGCAACATGGTAATGACACGCCCGTCAATATGCTGCAGATCCAGTTTGACTTCTGCTACCGAGCCTTGCAGTTTCATCAAGGGCGCCCAGTGGGTCTGATGAAATATTCGGCCGCCCATGGTCAACAGCTCTTGAAACCGCTGCCCGATCAAGTCCGAGGGCGTGCGGCCCAGCCAACCTGAGAAAGTTGCATTGGCGTTTGTAATAGTGCCATCCTCGGCTGTCACCACCAGTCCGCAGGGCGCGCGTTCAAGTAGAGCGTTAGCACCGCTTAACCCCCACACCTCATCACTCATGTGCATGAATCCAAGGGCTCAGAAAGATATCCATCGCTTCTGAGCAAGCGCTCGGCGCGCTCATATGCGGGCAATGGCCTATATTCGGGACGAGGCAAAATACGCTGTTGCCCATCACTTTGTGAAGATATTCACCAACTTCGACTGGAGCGATGAGGTCTTCAGTCGACTGCAGGATCAACGTCGGGGTAAGAAGCCCTTCCACGTCGCTGCGGTTGTCTGACAGAAAGGTAACGCGTGCGAAATGCTTGGCAATTTCCGGATCAGTCCGGCAGAAACTGTTATTAAGTTCTTCACTCAAATGCGGCTGGCCGGGCGCACCCATGATGACCGGTGCCATGGTTCTGGACCAACCTAGATAGTTGCTGTCCAGGGTGTCTAGAAGCGCCAAAATATCCGCTTCCTTGAAGCCTCCTCGGTACCCCTCTGCGTCAATGTAGCGGGGTGAAGGCCCGACCATGACATGCGCCGAAACCAGTCCGGGAGAAAGGCGATCGGCTAAGGTCCCGATCATCGCGCTCACCGAGTGGCCCACCAGTATGACCGGCCCGGCCGAAAATCGCCTAGCGATCTCAATCAAATCCCGGGCATAACCACTTAATGTATTGTATCTCTCGATGTTGTAAGCACTGAAGTCCGATCCGCCTGCGCCGACATGATCGTAAACCACGATACGGAAACGATTTGAAAAATGGGGAAGGAGGTAATTCCACATGGACTGGTCACAGCCGAATCCATGCGAAAAAACAAGAGTTGAAGGGCCGGAGCCGAAGACCTTCACGTTATTTCGTAGCTGGAGATCCATAAGGCTGAAGTCCTTCCTATTCCTGGAAAATGCGGCTGTTCGGCCCAAAGGGTGACCATGAACAATGATGGCACCAAGTATTCATCCTGCGGGTAACGGTTGAAGGGGCTCGGCGGAAAGAGGTGCCTCCTCATAGAACCCGGGAAGATGAAAGCGTTCATCCACGACGGAGCTATAGTCCAGACATACGATAAGATGTCCGCCCCGCGGTCCCTTGCTCGCTCAAGGGCATGGGAGGATAACCCTAAAGGTTGTTCCTGATTGTTGGGTAGATTCCACCTCAATTTGTCCACCATGCCCGGAAACGATTTCTGCCGCGATAAAAAGCCCTAACCCCAGACCGGCGGCGACGCCGGCTTTGTCATTCGAGTACCTCGAGTACCGTCCTTCGGGACTGAACAAAAAAGGCAAAGCACTTTCTGGAATGGGCTCACCGAAGTTTTTCACGCTGAGGATGGCAGTCTGAGCCTCCCTGTTCAACGCAACCTGGATTGGCTGCAGCGTATCACCATGACGCACTGCGTTCCCTACCAAGTTTGAGAAGACCTGCGACATGCGGGCGGGGTCAAATTGACCGACGATTTTGTCGACGGTTGTGAACCGAATCTGGGCGGAGGGATGGCCTGCTCTCAACTCATCAATCACGGACTTGCAAATTCCGCTCAGCTCCGTCGTCTCAAGCTTGACCGGAATGCCGGTTCCCAGGTTGCATCTGGCCAGATCAAGCAGATCGTTAACCATTTGGTTGGCTCTGCCCACACTGGTCGCGATTTGAGCGGCGATGTGCTTCTCCCGGTCCGCCAAATGCTGTGCCTTGCGCAGCAAGTCCGCCCCCATCAGCACGGCGCTCAAAGGCGAGCGCAGGTCATGCCCAAGAACGCCCAAAACAGTTTTCCGGGTTACCTCAACGGCTTTGCCATAAGAAGCAATGGATTCACCTAAGGCTTGGTCGATCGCCTCATTGAAGCGAATCATGTCCTGGACGTGGTGCTCATCATCGCCAAACTCACCCGCGAGCCACAGCCTCAGTACACTGGATCGCAACGCCCGAAATTCAGACACCATTTGATCAAGGGTGAACCCATCCATCAAGCGAAGCACCGCGTGAGTTTGAGCTGCTGTCTCATGAATACTCGCTGGCGCAAGGCCATGAGATTTGTCTATCTGTTGCTGTTCGGTCTGATGAGTGCGCATGTCCTGGGCGACCGACCTGAGGATGTGCTCGGCATGGTTCCTTAGGCTCACGTCCGCAAGTGGATGGTGAGCGGTATCCACGGTGCGGGCAAAATCTGCCCAGGCGCGTAAAATGAGTTCAAGGCTTTCCAGAATGAAATTCGACAGTCGCATGGCGAGTTTCTCGCGTAACAAAACAGCAGTATTAGGACCAGGCAGTGTGCTCTCAGTGAAGCACTCCACCGGCAGTGCGTCGAATGTAAGTGGGCGGTGCGTCGGATCTTGCCGGCCAAACGCGTGCTAAACTAGGTCAATAACAACGTAACGACGATGCCCAACTCCTAGCACAGTGTATATCGCTGTATATCGCTGTATATCGCTCGCAAAGCAAGATGACCCCGTGGTCGCCGCGGCAATGACCCCCACTCCCTGAAACTCGGTGCTATTGCCGAAAAAACAGTAGACACCTGGCTTCAATCTTGTCCACGGGCTTTCGACGCTCTACAGGACGCGGCGCCACACCCCCTGAGATATCCAAGGTTAGGCGTTGGCTTTGATGGTGGATCTGCTTGAGGTGAGCGCTAAATGATCACGTTCTCGAGCCAATACCATAAGCCAGGTGAACTAGAACATGATTTTATGCGCTTAATTTTGAGGGCAAAGGGCCATGTGCCAAATTATTTGGCTATATATTTCAATGAAAAACAATAATAGTTGGACAAAAATTGTACAGAAAGGAGTTTTGTACAATTATAGGATGTGTTTCTGATGCAGTCGGTTGTTGAAACATGCCTAAGAAGGGCAAAAGCACGTGACGCTCCGTTTTTGGTAGCAATCGAAAATGTTGGGTCGTTCACAGCGTCCAATGCCTATCAGCTAGGCATGAGCGCGCTTGCTGGATCGTTGCATCAACAGGTCGGCTTCGATCTGGGGCTAAGGGTTAGATGAGGTCCTCAGACTACAGGATGCCGCGTAATCGATTCAAAGCATCCGCCACCAAGTGAGCGGCCTCGAGTTCCGACAGCCTGTGCGTGTGCATAAGATCCCAGCGCCGCGCTTTTTCTTCTGGTTCAGTCATGGCCAAAGCGAGGTAAAGGCTCGGCGGTACCGCGCGGAATAGCGTTTCCATGTGTTTGGCCAGCACCACGCCCTCGGTGTACTTGCCCGATGCCTTGCTCGCCGACAGCAGCAACGCCTTCTGCGCCGGCGTCAGCTTCTTGAAGCGGGCGATCTCCTCGATCTCCGCCGGCGGCATGTTCAGGCAGATCCACCATTCGATCATGTTCAGCATGGTCTGCGCGGCGCTCGGGAAGTCGGCGAGGTTCTGCGTGGCCAGCCAGAACCAGGCCCCCAGCTTGCGCCACATCTTCGTGCCCTTGACCACGAACGGCGCCAACAAGGGATTCTTGGTGATGATGTGGCCCTCGTCCGTCACCATGATCAATGGCCGGCCCAGGTACTGATCGCGTTCGGCCAGGTTGTTCACGGTGTTCATCAGGCTGATGTAGCTGATCGACATCTGCGCCTCGTATCCCTCGCGGGCGTAGGTCGCCAGATCCACGATGGTGACGTCACTCTCAGGCCATGGCGTGCCGGTCCGGTCGAACAAAGTGCCCTCGAAGCCCTGGCAGAATAGGTCGATGGACTCGGCCATCTCCTGCGCGCGTTCGCGGCGCTTGTCGGGCAGTTGGGCATCGCGCGCTACCCTTAGCAGCGCGTCCCGAACGTCATGGGTCATAACCTGCTGCTGGGCATTCGCGCAGGCCTTGGCGGCATCGAGGATGCATTCTCGGATCAGGCTGCGGTCCGCGCGGGTCAGGCGCGCTTCCTCCTTGGCTTCGCCACCGGTGATCATCAATCGTGCGGTAATTTCCAGTTCGCCCAGGACGTCGCGTTGCTCATCGTTGTCCGTGTTGCTGTCGTCAAGCTCGTCGGTGGCCAGGCTGGCGACCTGGTCGGGGCGCTCGACCAGCCGCCCGGCGTCGGCGAAGGGCGACAGACTCAAGCCGCTGCCCGGCTTGAGTTGAACCTTGTTGACCGACAGCCCCAGGGTGGCGAAATAGTCACCTTGCAGGCCAAACGAGTTGCCGGCTTCGACGATGAACAGCCTCGGCCGGTAGATGGCCATCACCTGCATCAAAATCGAGACCAGGGTCGCCGACTTACCCGCGCCAGTAGGCCCAAACAGCAACAGGTGGCCGTTCATGGACCGGTCAAACCGCGACAGCGGGTCGAAGGACAGCGGAGCGCCGCCGCGGTTGAAGAACGTGATGCCGGGATTGCCGGTACCGACGCTGCGCCCCCACAGTGGCAAGAGGTTGGCAGCGTGCTGCACGAACAGCAGGCGGGTGTACCAGTTTCGTTGGTCGCGGTTGGGGTTGTACACCATGGGCAACCAACGCAAGTAGCTGTTGCAGGCGGCGACTTCATCACCGTCGCGCACGGGCTGCAGGCCGGCACCGAGCAGGACGTTGGCTGCCTGAATGGAACGCTGGCGCAGCACTTGCTCGTTCTCGCCGCACAAGTAGAACGCCAAGGTGCCGCGGTACAGCTTGTGCTGGCGGCCGAGCAGTGAGCGCGCCTCCTCGACATCCTGACGGGTCTGGGTGGAAGCCAGGTTTTCGCCGATGGCCTTGCGGGCGAGCCGGTTAAGCTGTTCCTCCAGCACGTCCTGTGGCGTCACCACCAGAGTCAAGCTCATGACCGTGGCTTCCGGCATTTGGTCGAACAGCGCATTGAGCGCTTCGCCCTTGCGTGTCTCTCCGGTGAGTTGGCCGATGTGGGGCGGCTTGCGTAGCTTGTCGACCACCATCACCCGATGAGGCTGCTGGTCGAAGTACCACAGTCCCTGCCCAACGTCGGAGCGTGGCTCCTGATAGAACAGGCGCTCGGCAAAATCGTGATCGAAAGGCAGTTGCAGAGAGCCTGTCTCGCCGTCTTCGGGATAGGGCACTCGCTGGTAGAACTCAGCGGGTGATTCGTCGGTCAGGGCCGGGGCAGGATTGAACCAGGGCAGAAGCCAGGCGTAGAAGTCGCGTCCGGTTAACCGCCGAGGGCTGACGCCGCAAGCTTGCAGGGAGGCAGTGATGCGGTCGCAGGCCCTGGCCAGCAGGTGGGTGGGCGCCTGTTCCTGGCTGTCGGGTAGGGTATCCAGCCAACGATAGATCACCAGACGAATCCGTCGATTGCTACCGCGCCACGGCAAGTGCGACACCACCTGGTCGTCAA
The DNA here is from genome assembly GCF_056175065.1 of Pseudomonas sp. JC1203. Taxonomy (NCBI): domain Bacteria; kingdom Pseudomonadati; phylum Pseudomonadota; class Gammaproteobacteria; order Pseudomonadales; family Pseudomonadaceae; genus Pseudomonas; species Pseudomonas sp. JC1203. The sequence continues at coordinate 422,633 of NZ_JBWCAM010000002.1, read as the reverse complement.
ACAAACCCCCAGGCTTGGCCACGGCGGCCAGGTGCCGGCGCATCAAACCGAGAAAAGCCTCGGTGAATGGCGTGCCCGCCGCCCGGGGAGCGATATAGCGCTCCAAGCGCTCCAGATAAGGTGAGAAGTCGCTGTCGTCCTGGCAGTAGAACTGCACTACCCATGGCGCCTGGTCGAGCTCGTCGAAACTGTCCTGCAGGGCATCCTCCAGTGCATCGCGTGCGGCCAGCAGCCATTCGGGCTCGCGGCCTTCGGTGCCGATCGGCTGCAGCTCGAATGCAGCACCGACCGAGCGGTTGTCGTCGAGCAGGAAGCAGCGCTCGGTCTCCAGGTACTCCACCCACGGCAGGTGGTCGGTGAAGCTGGGGTTGTGAGCGTACTGCGCGGCTTCATCGGCTTGCGTTGCACGTCGGCGCTGGGCGGCGCGCCATGGTTTCCAGTGTCGTTGTCCCTGATCGCGCTCTTCGGTCATCAGAGATCATCCAGGCGCTCGCCCGGCAGCGCGTACTGGACCTTCTCGTACAGGGGAAACACGGTCGAGTAGCCCGGGACGGGCGCCTGCTGGGTGCCGCTCAGGTGCGGGTAGACGTACATCACCAGATCGGGGTTGGGCAGACGCGGAAACTGCGCGCGGATCTCGTTGGCCGCGGTGCGGGTGTAGGAGGCTTGGTCACTGATCAGCCGCTCGGGTTCGAGGACCGGCCGGCGCAGTTCGCTGCGGGCCTCCTGCAATTGTGCCAGGGTGCCCACGGAGCCGGCGCCGTTCCAGATGTCGAGCATTGTTTGGTCGCCATGGGGCAGCAGCGTGTCCTTGTCGGTGCTGCAGCCGAGCAGCGCCAGGCAGAGCAGGCTAATCCAGCTCCAGGGTCGAAACGGATGAGTTTTCATGGTGGACTCTCCGGCCTTTGGGCTCGTAGTCGATGGTGATTTCGTGGTCCAGGTGCAGCGCGACCTTGGCGGAGGGGGGCACGTAGATGGCGGCGAAGGCTTCGCCATACAGCTTGTTGATCCAGTCACGGATATCACCGATGCCACCGCTGATGACCGAGTTCAGCGCGCTGTTGCCGCTGCTCTGGGTGACGCCCAGCGAGCTGCTGCTTGAGCTGATGAAGGAGGCGCTGTTCTGCTCGCTGCCCAAAGCTGCGGCAAAACCGGCGCCGGCGGCGGTGATCAGGCTCTGGCTGCCCAGGTACTGCTTGGCGTTGGAGCGACGCTCGCCGGAAATGCACGGAATGCCGTAGGGGTCGGAGATATAACCCAGGCCGCCGCGGATCTTCTCGGTGTTCGAAGATTGGCTGGTGGCGCTGTTGCGGCTGACCGCGGCCTGCGGCTGCGGCACGGTGCGCACGGCGCCGTCGGCGAACACGAAGGTGATCGACTCGACCTGGCCCCGCACGCAGGAAAGTGTCCAGTCGCCGGAGGCGGTACCACTCATGACCGCGCCCACCACCTCGGGCAGGTCAATGCCATTGGCCGTGAGGTTATCCGGCCCCACCAGGACCTTGAAGGGGTAGGGGTCGTTGACCGTGCCATCTACGGGTACTCGGCCGATCAGCGCGGTCATGGCCACGGAGCCCATCAATGTGGCGTTCTCCGGGATGGTGTAGACGGGCTTGGCGCCTTCGTTGCGATCATGCTGAGCCGCGAGATCGCGCTCGCCCTTGGCCACGGCACGCAGCTGTTTCTGGCCTCGGTCGATGGCGTTGTCCTGCAGTCCTTCCAAGCCGTTGAACTTCGAGGACAGCTTGGACAGCGGGCTGTCAGCTTTCGCGGCGCCGTCGTTCGCCGTGCGTCCCGACGCCGGCTCGATCCATTGCAGCGTATCCGCCGGTGGCTGCACGCCCTTGATGGCCTGCTCATCACCGGGCTCCAGGCCAAAACCCACGGGAAGGTCGGATTTTGGTCCTGACATCCCGGCAATCTGATCCTTGAGCTTCGACAGCAGCCCTTGGGTTTCCCGGTGCTGTTGTTCGGCTTTCTGTCGAGCATCATTGGCTTGCTGGCGCTGCTCGGTCACCTGCTGGGTGACGCTGCCCAGAGTGCTCTGAATGCGGTTGTCGATACTGCCCTCGCGAGTGCGCAGCCGATTGTTCTCGGTCTGCAGCGATTCGTTGCTTTTCTTCAGCGTCAGCATGTCGCTGCGCATGGCTTTGACCTGGCCGACCAGGGTGGCCACGGTGTCGCGTGGCGTATCGCCTGCGATGCCGAGGGACTTGGCCTGCTCGGCGGTAAGGGTGGCGTTGTCCTGAGGTTGAGGGTGCTGCTCCCCATGCGGCGTGATCCAGGACCTGAATATGATCAGCACGACGGTGACCAGCAGACCGGGCACCAGCCACTTCAGCAGCACGTTAGCTTTCATGGTCGGCATCCTCCGGCTTGGGCGGGGGCAGCAGCAATGCCTGTTTCAGGCCACCACCACGCGTGACCAGATAGGCCACCGTGGTGTCTTCGGGTGTGCCGGAGCGTCCCAGCGAGTTGTGCTGGAAGGTGGCCGCGAACAGGGTCGCCTGCAGATGACGCGGGTCGAGCAAGACCTCGCCTGGCCCCTGGTTGACCAGCTTTACTGCGGTGACCCAGTAGTCGCCCAGGCGCCAGGCGGCCAGGGCCTTGGCGGTAATGTGCTCGGTGGGTAGCAGGGTGCTGAGGGCGAGGGACACACCAACCGGCACGCGGCGGACACCTGGCAGCGGCGCAACCGTACGCAACGGCGCATAGAGGTTCTGCGCGGCATAGCGGGTGAGCACCACTGGGACTGGCGTAGCGGGTACCGCAGGCGTGGTGCTTGAGTCACCTTCCGCTTCAGGTGCCTTGGCGTCCGCGACGATCTTGATCGGCTCCAGCGCGGCCGTGCCGGCTAACGCTTCAATGTCGATCAGCACCATGTCGCCGGATTTCACCGACTGCAGCTGCAGGCGCGTCGGCGGGATGGCCTTGGACGCCAGCAAATACACGGTGCTGCCCACCGATTGCACCCGCAGCTTGGCACTGATCGCATTGGGTACGCCCACGCGAACGTCCTCGTCGAGCATCAGAATGCGTTCCTGGCCAACCACCAGTGGCACGGCCAAAGGCAGGCGATCCCAATGCTTGATCTCAACGGCGCTCGCGGTCGCGCACCAGGTAGCTGACCATACGAAGGCCAAGATCAGTATGTGTCTGTTCATGACGGACCTCCCGGTAGGGACAGCTTCTGCGGCGTACCTTCGTAGCAGTCCAGGGCCAGGCCCCACCTGTTGTGCTCGGGGTCGACATCGAAGCGCACCACGCGTAGCGGGTACCGCACGACCACGCGCTTGACTGGTTCGGCCGCGTAGTACTCATCGGCGTTGAGATCGAGCTGGACCAGCCAGCTGTGCGTATCCAGCTGCTTCACCCGCAGGTCGGGGTCATCGCTGTATCCGCGGCCGAGTACCTCATACACGCCCCGGACTCGCCCGCGCAGCTCCCCGGCGACCTTGCGGTACTCGAAGTCACCGTCGAGGAAGGTCTTGCAGGCCGGCGTGAGGTACGGCTGCAGGGCATAGATCGCCCGGGGATAATCGGCCTCGCCATCGGTCGGCCAGCGATTGAGCTGGCCGAAGATGTACAGAGCGAAGGAATAGATGTTTTCCGGCGGCACATCCCACCATTTGCGGGTGCTGCCCGAGCGCAGGTCCGGCGGGACATGAATGGTCAACTGGCTAGGGGCGGTCTGCCAGCCATACCAGAGCCCTGCGCTGAGCAGCGCCAGTGTCCCGACGGCCAGGCGCAGGCTGAAAATATGCGCCTGTTGGGCATCGACCTTGTTGCGGAAGCGGCTCATGGGTTGCCCTCCCGATGACGACGGGTGCGCCTGACTGTCCAGGGGCCTGAGTGCAGGATCAGCTGCTGGGCGCCGACGCCCCAGTGCAGGGCCAGATCCCATTGCAACCTGCGGTACAACCAGGTCTCGGGCCGGGCGCGTTTGGCGCGGCGCAGCAGCTTGCCGCCGGCAAACAGCACCAGCGCCATGCTGGCGATCATGCAGGTGGGCAGCATGGCGATGGAGGCGGTGGCCAGCGCCAGGGGCGCGCCGACAATGAGGCCAATGCTGGCACCGATTGCAAGGGCGACCCACATCTCATCGTTGGTCAGGCCACGCAGCACGGCCGGGTCACGATTGAGCCGTTCGGGCAGGAAAGTCAGGGTGCCGTCAGGCAGGGGCGCAATGGGATCGGGCATGGCGACCTCACAGGATGGCGGCGGCTTTGGTCAAAAACCAGATGATGACCACCACCAGCAGCGCACCGACACCGACGACCGCGCCCAGATCCTTCCAGGTTTTGCGCTGGTTCTGTACGTCGGCATAAACCGTCAGCGAGTGCCAGGCGACGCCCAGGAAGGCGAGGAGGGCGATCAACAAACCGAGCAGGATGCCACCGTCATAGGCGTAGTTCTTGATGGTCTCGATCAGGCCGGTGCCCTCGCCGCGGGAAGGTGCCTCCATGGTTGGCAGATCGGCGAAGGCCAGGCTCGACATCAAAATCAACAGGCTACCCAGCAAGCCTTGCTGCAGGTGTTGGCGTAGGTGGATGCAGAGGACGGGACGAAGTAGGCGAAGGGGCATGGCTAGGGTCTCCTGTAGTCAGGACAGCATGAAAAACATCAGCACGATTAGGGCTTGCGCGAGGCGCGCCGTGCTCCCGCCGAGGGCGCCGAAGCTGAGGTTGCCGGCCGCCCAACCGCGGTAGCCCGTCCACAGCGCCCAGGCGCACCACAGCAATGCCAGCACCAGGACTGTCGAACGCCACAGCACCGAACTCAATTGAGGCGCAAAGCCGGCAGCCGCAGTGAACGCGCTGATTTGGGTGTCAGTCATGCTCATGGCTTGTGTCCGCCGTTTGGCTCGTTGGCGCAGTAAGATCCATATAACTGGATGAGCTCGTTGGGTTGGGCGCGCGAGGGGCTCAGGTAGTCGTTAACCCCCAGGCGTATGCGTTGAAGGTCTTGGGAGAGTTGCCCGTAGTCAAAGCGATAGCGAGGCTCACCAGCGGGAGGCGCGGCAAGCTGTGATCGGTCAACCAGACGAGAGATGGCATCTAGTTGCTTGACGATCAACCCCAGATCGCGTGCCTCTACCCCCTCTTGCGCCAAGGCGGGAAGCGGGAGCAGGATAGCTAGAAAACAGAGTCTCGGTATCAAAGGAAATGTCATCACAATTTATCCCCGGCATGTCTGGTACTACCGTGACTAACTTGTGAGTTTTTCGCTTGACGGATATTGATCAGAGCCTGGTCACTTTCATGTCCAAGTTCAGCGGCCGGGGCCCCGAGCAGGTAAGCTGAATCTCCAACAGCAGGCAGCTTGGTCGCTATTACAAAAAGCGGTAAAGCCTCAAATCAGTGAGGAACAGTGCCAACTCTGGACTTTTTCCATCGAATGTGCTTAACCGCAATGGCTGCAATTGGCCGCAGCGTGACGACTATTGCCCTGGAGATGGGATATGACAGCCCAGGGGCGTTTGCCACTATGTTCCGATGAGTCTTGGGCCAACCGCCTTCATTCTACTCATTCGCACCGGACGCAAAGAGGTGAGAAACCCCGACGGCGGCTGACCGCTAACGACCCATTGCTGACGGCCAGCCCCAGCACTGTAGCCGCTGCCGCAGGCTGCGCTGACCATTACCCACACTGGAGATCTCCAGCGTACCCAGCGGCCAGCGCTGCCTGGCGGCAGCGTCTACAGCGCATGGCCGAGCCTTAGCCGTCCGGCTGGGGGCGGCTTATGGCTGAAAGCTGGCATCAGCGATAGTCATCTCAAATGAGGCTTAGTTATGACCGCGCACACATTTGTCATTTGTTATTGCGAAACCCCGATCCTTTCATTACGGTCGGAGTATGCTTAGCAGAACATGGTCGGTTAGGAAACTCAGTGAAGCAGCGAGCTACTGTCATTTGTCGTCGAGGAGCCCAGGTGCTTTTTGTCCGTAGGGCAGGATCAAAATGGAATCTCCCGGGAGGACGTCCCATGCGGTCCGAATCACCGAAGAGCGCAGCATTTCGAGAACTGGAGGAGGAGACAGGTTTGAAGCCCATCGGGATGGTGCTTATCGCAAGATTTGAGACCCTTTCCGTTGAGCATTTTATTTTCATCGCAGACTTCGAGAAAGACTACTTTGCGCCAATGCCTTTGAACGAGATTACAGAGTGTCGATGGTGCAACCATCATCTAGAGACCCTCAGTTTAACGACGCATTCAAAATTGATCCTCCGTACATTCCGCAGGGACATCAGGTCGGTCTGATTGGGATGTTCAGGGTATTCAGAGGTCAGCCCAGCCTGGCGGCTACGGCGTATGGCTGAGCCGTGGCATTTGGGCGGAGGGCAGCCTCCGGCCGATAGCGGCCATCAGTGACGGGTATCAATCGGTGCAAATATGATGTACCCAGGCTCGGAAAAGGGAATGTTGGCAATCCTGCTCCCAACCTGACCTCCCGACTCTGCCAGCGTCAAATACACCGTTGTTTCAACGGCATATTCAGCGTCGGCTTGGCTATTTCCGCCCATCTTGGCGCATGCCCAGATTTTTCTTGAATCCTCGTAAATTCATTGCGCCCAGCGCGACCTCCAATGTGATCAATGCGTAGGCATGATCATGCCAGCCCCAAATCACCCAGAGTGCATTGCTCAGTATGAAACACCAAAAACCGATGATCCGCCGCCTCGCCTGAGTAGAACCGGTGAACCAGGCGGCGAAGATAGTGACCGCCATCGCCGGCCATTGCACCCAATCGATCATAAGATAGGCTTACCGCCAGTAACGCCGTAGCGGGTGCCGGAGATATAGCTACCTTCATTCGAGGCCAGCAGCACATAAATCGGCGCGACTTCCACGGGTTGCCCAGGGCGTCCGAGCGGTGTCTGCGAACCGAACTGAGTCACCTCTTCATCAGGCATGGTGGCCACGATCAGTGGCGTCCAGATGGGGCCCGGAGCAACGCTGTTGACTCGTATGCCTCGTTCTCCAAGTAACTGCGCCAGGCCGGCGCTGAAGTTGGCGATGGCGCCTTTCGTTGTGGCATAGGCAAGCAGGGTCGGCTTTGGGGTGTCGGAATTGACCGAGCTGGTGTTGATGATTGAGGCGCCCGCCGACATGAAGGGCACGGCAGCCTGGCAGAGGCGGAACATGGCGGTAATGTTGATATCAAAAGTCTTGACCCATTCTTCATCCGTGATGTCCTCGAAGCGTTCGTGAGTCATTTGAAAGGCAGCGTTGTTGACCAGCACGTCAATACGCCCAAAGCGGGCGACGGTATCGTCGACCAGTAGCTGGCAAACCTGTTTCTTCGCCACATCGCCTGGCAGCAGCAAGCACTGGCGGCCAGCGGCTTCCACCCAGCGCGCGGTCTCTCGGGCGTCTTCGTGCTCGTCCAGGTAGGCGACGGCAACGTCTGCGCCCTCACGAGCAAAAGCGATCGCCACGGCACGGCCAATGCCGCTGTCGGCGCCGGTGATAAGTGCAATCTTGCCGGCCAGCCTGCCGCTGCCTTGGTAGCTTTGCTCACCGCAGTCGGGCACTGGGTCCATTTTGCGTTGCGACCCCGGCACTGCTTGAGGCTGGCTGGGGAAAGGCGGTTTGGGATAGTTACGCATGATTGAGGCCTCCTGGAACTTGCAGCGGGTATGCGCTTGAGAACCCTGAGGCGAGGTAAAAGTTGAGTCGGATTGCGGTCTACCTCGACCAGCGGGCCGTCGGGCGCGCAGGGCTCAGGGCCAACCACGCACTGAAATTGAGCTGAACTTTCAAGCCCGTGCGGCTCTCCCTTTTGAAACGGCTTACCAAGGAGACCCCCATCATGAAAACTACTCAACTGATCGGTCTGGCCTGCTGCGTGTTCATGCTGCACGGTTGCTTCAATGAAACCGATCACCCTGCCGAGGGCGCTGACCGCAGTAAGGCTTCCGTGCAAATGCAAAAACCGGACGCGCCTACTGGCGAGGCCACCCCGGCCGGCGAGCCTGGCAAAGCCAACCAGTAACTTTTAAATGTCAGGAGCACTTTCATGGAAGACTTCAAGCCCTCGCGCCGTTACCTGCTTCAAGGTGCTGCCATAACCGCCGCCGTCGGTTTCGCCGCACCATCAATGGCGCAAGCGGCGACGGGGACTGCCACTGCGCCGTTACGTAATCCGCAGGGTGGTTTCCCCAAACCGCCGTTTACCGAGCAGTCACAGCCTTGGCCGGGACTGGCAGGAAGCATGAGCCCGCGCCCAGACCATGGCGAGCATAGCTATCAAGGCAGCGGGCAAATGGTAGGTCGCAAGGCATTGATCACCGGCGGTGATTCCGGCATTGGCCGTGCGGTGGCGATTGCCTTCGCTCGGGAAGGCGCCGATGTCGCCATTAACTACTTGCCTGCCGAAGAGCCGGACGCCAGGGAAGTGGTGAAGTTGATCCGGGACGCTGGCCGCAAGGCAGTGGCGTTGCCCGGTGATCTGCGTGACCCGGAATTCTGTCGAAGCCTGGTGCAGCAGGCCCATCAGGCCTTGGGTGGGCTGGATGTGCTGGTCAGCAATGCCGGCCGCCAGCACAGCTTCGATTCGATCTTGGATATCCCCGACGATCAATTCGACTGGACGGTCAAGACCAACCTTTACGCCATGTTCTGGGTCACCAAGGCCGCAGTTGCGCTGATGCCGGAGGGAGCCGCCATTGTCTACACCGCGTCGGTCAATGCCTACGACCCGTCGAAGAATCTGCTCGACTACTCCATGACCAAGGCTGGCATCGCCAACTTTAGCAAGTGCCTGGCCAAGCAATTGGCGGATCGAGGTATACGCGTCAACGCAGTCGCGCCTGGACCGTTTTGGACCCCGTTGCAGGTCAGTGGTGGTCAAACCATGGAAAAACTCAAGGCGTTTGGCAGTGACACGCCGCTCAAACGTCCAGGCCAGCCAGCGGAAATCGCCTCGCTGTACGTGCAACTGGCGTCGGCGAAATCCACGTATGTGACCGGTCAGGTGTTCGGCGCCTCAGGGGGAGCCGGGCAGCCCTGAGCGCAATTGCCGGTGGCGGGCTCGCTTCCCGGAAAGTAAAGGCAACTCAAGGAGTCATGATGCATCCTATGCAACTGCTTGAAGAACTGCTCTACGCCAGAGGCCCCGGGGGCGAAGAGGAAGAGGTGCGGGTGATATGCGAGCGCGAACTGCGCAAGCATTGTGATGAAACGTGGATCGATGATGCAGGAAACCTGATCGGGCTGATTCGCGCGCTCAACGCTCCCACCGACCATGCCCAAGCCGCGCGATCCGGCATGCTGATCATGGCGCATCTGGACGAAATCGCCATGTCAGTCCGCACCATCAACGACGATGGTTCATTGCGGGTCACCGCATTGGGCGGCGCCAACCCGGTCAATTTCGGCATGTGCCCGGTCGATATTCTGGGCGATGCTGCCGTGCTGCCTGGCGTGCTGTCGTTTGGCAGCATGCATGTGACTCGGCAATTGCCTCAGGGCGCCGACGTTCAGGATGGCGATGTGCAGTGGCGGGACGTGCACGTGGTCACCCGGCAGAGCCGCAGGCATTTGGAGGAACACGGCATTCGAGCTGGCACCCGAGTAGTGCTCAGCCAGCACTGGCGCAAGCCGTTTTACCTTCAGGATGCTATTGGCGCGCACTTTATGGATGACCGCGCACCTGTGGTAGCAGTCCTGCAAGCGGCTGCCATGGTTGCCCTAACGCCAAGCCGCTTAGCCCAGGACACGTACTTCGCCTTCACCACCATGGAGGAGGAAACCAACGCAGGGGCACTGTTCGCAGCACACCATCTGCCATGTCGTACCGCCGTTGCGGTGGAAGTCGGCCCGATTGCAACGGAGTATGGCACCGAGCTATCGGCAAACCCCATTGTCGTCGTTGGCGACGAAAAAGGCCATTACACCCGTTCGGTCACCGATGCATTGATTGCCGCTACGCAACGGGCTGGCTACACACCGCAACCGGCGTTGCTGGTGGATTTTGCCTCTGACGCCAGTGCGATATTGGCAGTAGGGGCCCTTGGCCGGGCGGGTTGTATCGCCATCCCCACCGAGAACACCCATGGCTTCGAGGTAGTGTTGCCGGCAGGTATAGAGGCCTGTGCAAAGAGTTTGACCGGCTTTCTTATCCAGGGGCAAACATGATCGCCGTCACCGCTGCGGACTTGGGTATTGATATCAACGAGCCCGGTGGCAACGGCCTGTTTAAATGGCTGCTGGCCAGTTTTCTGATCGGCAAGCGGATTCGCACGTCTGTGGCGGTTGAGGCTTTTCATCGGCTTGTCGACCAGGAGCAGGTGGGCACGCCAGAACAATTAGCCAGGTGCAGTCATACCCAGGTCGTCAGGTGGTTGGGCGACGCCGGCTATGCGCGATATGACGAATCCACCGCGAGGCGTTTGCGGGTATTGGGTCAACGCTTTAGCGAGGAACTGCAACCACAACTGCGTGCGTTGTGCACTGGGGTTCACCGGGTCGCCGACTTCGAGCGCTGGCTACTAAGCTTTGAAGGGGTGGGGCCCAAAACCGTGGAGATATTCATGCGTGAAGCAGCGGGAACGCTAAACGATGCTTTGGCTGATCTCCTCAAGCCGAATGGAGCAGGAGCAACAACTATGCAACCACAAACAGAAGGTTTGGAAGAGCAAGGTCCCGATCGCGTACCTTTCGTCAACGACCCCGCCAAGCATCGGAAAGAACGCGCTGAGCCTCCCGACGAAGAGACTGATGATGAGCCCGAGGACGAGTGAGGCGCGGGATAGGCATGCGAGAACCCCCGAATTCAAAACGAATTTAGTTCTAGAAATACGGGCTTGATAGGAAAGTCTTCGCGAGAGAACTCCCTGACCCTCTCGGAAGCAACGCCCGGTGGCGGGCAGCGAACCGCCTCTAACGCTTGCACAATAAGGTCATTCCAAGGTAGGAATTACGCGGGCATGTCGTCCCGCTCAATATCCAGAAGGACAATGAACCCACGGTCGGGCGTCACCTGGCGGCCAAGCTGGTATCGAATCTCGCAAAGGTTGCGCGACGAAGCATAAACCTGAACGCCACTGCCAAAATATTTTGCCGATCTCGGCGACGCTTGTCATAGCTTCCAAAACTGTGACGATGCACGCTACCGAGAAATCGACTGACGCATTTCTGCGCGTGACCACCACTACTACGGGGTAAAGAAACTTTCGATAATGGTGATTGGACCAGCCTCTTAATGGCGCCGGCGATAAAGGCGGGCCATCAGGTATGCGCCAACGCCCACCGCCACCAGGGTGCATAGGGCACGGCTTAGGCGTCCGGGATTTGATCCACCTTGGACTGATGTTCCCGATGGCGTGGGCATTGCGTTCGCAGGCATTGACGCGGCCCAAGGTTCGTGCGCCTCATCAGCGTCGAGGTGGACGGGGAGTACCGCGAGGCGCAGCTGCGAGCCGTCCTGCAAGGTCAGCATCAAGTCTTCGATAAAGCCCACTCTGCGTTCGGGAAATAACGGTTCACCGTTACCGTCCAGCGCGTCGTACAAGAATTGCTGGTCTTCGAGCCAGCCCACCGCGGTCAACAGGTCAGGGCTCAGGTAATACTTTTCGTCCAGGAAAAATCCGGGAAAATGGGGACCATCGCCTGGGTGCTCGATGTTGTACCGTTCGCCTGGTTTCATACCACTTAATGAATTCATGCTGGCAGATCTCCGGGTAATGTTCGGGGTAGTCGCGTGACCGTCATCAGCACTGCGGCTATACGCTCTGCAGTCTGGTAGCTGGGAGTGTCCAGTTCTTCACCGAACACGTCGGGGTCCAATTCCCGGTAGTCCCATTGAGACCCCGAGGCCTCCAGCAATGGCTGGACCTGCTGCAGAAACAGATCCTGGCCCTCGACCGAAGGCGCACCGGTATACAGCAGCAGCGTGCCGCCCGGTCTCAGGCGCCCCAGCGCCTGGGCGGCTATGCGTACCGACAGCGCCGAACCGAGGCCTTCACCGCCGTCGCGGTAAGCGCGCCCTTGGGTGTCATGCATGTACGGCGGGTTGGCGACGATCAAATCAAAGTCACCTTCCGTGCCGGCCAGGATGTCGCTGTGCCAGGCAGTGACGTTGTTCACGCCGGCCAGTGCCGCGTTGACGGCGGTGTAACGCAGCGCCGTGGGGTTGATGTCGACAGCCAGCACCTGGGCGGCGGGGCGCGCCCGGCCTATCAGCAGCGCGCCAACGCCGCTGCCGCAGCCAATGTCCACGGCGCGTTCGATAGGCTGGGTACGGCTAAGCAGGTGCGCCTCTATGGCTTGGGCGAAGCGGTAAGTATCCGGGCCAAAGAACACGGCATCATGGGCCACTGTGGGGTATGCGGAATGCACCAGTAGCAAGTCGTTCAGGCTGGACCAGCGGATATCGCTGGCCCACAGGCCCGCATGCTCGCGCAGCACGCCGCCGCTGGCCAGTGCATCGAAGTCGGCCGCGGGCAGCAACTCACGGGCGAACGGCCGGCTCCAGCCGAATACATCGCGCACCTGCCGGGCCACCCGGTTTTCGGCGCGTGCGTTGTTGCGCTGGTGGCTCAGCGGGGTAACGGTGGTAAAACGGTAGCCAGACGCTTGCAGGCGACGGCCCAGTTGCAGGATAGCCAGGTCGCAGCCCAGATCGTCAGCGTCTGCGGCCGGGGGCGTTGAATGCAGGGGCTGTGAAAGCATTATTGAGCTCCTGCGCTGCTGAGCAGCCGGCTGAATGCGCGAGTAGCGCGCAGGCCATCGGGCGTTGCATGGTGGGCAGGACTTAACTGCGGGAGCAGGCAGCGCAAGGCGTCAGGTGCCGTGGCCAGCGGCTCGGCAGCATCGCCCTCGGGCTGGGCCGCACTGCGGCGGCGAAAGCGGGCGCGGAAGGGGCGACCTTCCTGGCTGGCCTGCCAGCTGCCGGCAATCCAGTCGTGCAGCAGTTGTTGCTCATAGCCGTTGAACACGCCAAACATGGCGGCGCCAGGGCCGTCTATCAACTGCCAGAACCGGCTCAAGGCTGGGTCCTGGTGGCGCTTGATCCAGCCCGTGGCCTGGAGAGCGTCGAGAAATGCCGGAATTTGCCCGGGCTTCTGCAGCCACTGGTTGACCGTCTTGCCGTCCAATTGGCAGTAGTCCGAATGCATGTGCTGGCCAAACTCGCATTTGCGCTCGAGCATGGCCACCACTTCGTGCGCAAGGTCGAAGCCTTGAATCACGTGGGTTGAACCCACGCCCAATTCATTCAGGTTATAGCCGGCGCGCATGCGTTGCAGGAATTGGGCGGGCGCGGGGCTCTCGGCCAGGAACGCGAACACGGCCTCGATGGCCTTGCGCGCGTGCCCGCAGCTGGCGTTGTCGATAGTGACGTGCAGGGTGAAATAGTAAGGGTCGATACCCAACTCGTTGAGTTCGAACGAGGTAACCAGCAAATGCAGCGGCAGCTGTTCGTAGCCCAGGTTGTAGCCAATCAGCTCCGGCAGGTAGTCATCGCCTACCGTGCCCAGCGCCAGTTGCAGTGCACCCTGCACGTACAGGCCGGCATCCAGGGGCTGGGTGGCGGCGCAGTCGTGGTCGGCGAGCAGTTTGCGGTACAGCGCCACATGGTTGAGGGCGGCTTCACCGTCGCCCAGCTCCTCAAGATAGGTGCGAATCAGGCCCTGGTAACGCCAGTCGTCGACGTGTTGCAGCGTGCCGTACAGCCAGGCGCCATCCACCAACTTGGTGGGCGCCACATGCTGCAGGAAATACAGCGCGTGGGCCTTGCAGCTGAAATAGCGGCGCGGGGCGCCCTCGTGGCGCTTCTCCAGGTAGTGGGCGTAGTCCTGCGCGACCTGCTTCACTTTCGCGGTCATCCAGCCGGCGAACGCGGCAGGGTCATCCGGCAGTTCGCAGGGCAGGGCGGCAGCGGCCGCCAAGTGCTGGTTGAGGAACGAGCGCAGGCCGTGCTCGCCGACTCGCCCCCCACCTTGCAGCAAGTCGTGGTAGACGTTCACTGCATCACGGGACTCGGCGCAGGGCAGGGAGGCAATGGCAGCAAGGGGCTTGAGAACGGTCATGGCGGGATACTTTGTCGTTGTGTACCCATGTGAAACCGGCGGGGCGACGAAAATTCAACCTGATTCGCAGACGGTGGCACTGGCGGGAACCAGCCGCTTCCCGCCGCCGACGTTCCTATGCTTCCTCAGGGCCCGGCTGACCACCTGAACCCAGGTCGGCACCGGTTACCGGGTCGCTGGCGGGGTCGGACTCGGTACGGGTACTGAGTTGCAGCAACAGTGCCTGGTCCTCTTCATCCAGCTCAACGCTGGCGCTGCCGTCACCGCCATCCACGGCCGGTTCAGGGCTGGCGACAAACTCCCATTCCTCGCCGCTGTTCCAAGGCCCGCGTACTTCGCCGTCCCCTTGGGACATGTTGAAATACACGTTGGTGAACTCCGGCATGCCCGGTAGCTTGCCTTGGGGGAAATTCGGCTGGATCGCATGCAGCGCTTTCTCGAAGGACAGTTGGTGAGCGATCTCGCGGGTCATCAGAAAGCCCAGTGCTTCTTTCACGCCGGGATCATCCGTGACGTTCATCAGGCGTTCGTAGACGATTTTGGCCCGCGACTCGGCGGCAATGTTCGAACGCAGGTCGGCGGTGGGCTCGCCAATGGTGTCCACGTAGGCGGAGGTCCAGGGCACGCCGGCGGAGTTGGTCAATGGGGCGCCACAGCCATACAGCAGCGCGGTGATGTGCGAGTCATTGCCAGCGCCGTTGATGGCGCGGTACAGCTCGCCTTCCTCGTCGACGCCCTCGGCCAGGCGACCCTTGGCGCCCTTGTTGAGCATGACGATGATGGAACCGACGATTTCCAGGTGGCTGAGCTCTTCGGTGGCGATATCCATCAACAGGTCCTTGCGACCTGGATCGTCCTCGGCCAAGGCCTGGGTGAAATAGCGCGACGCAGCGGCCAGTTCACCCTGGGCGCCGCCGAATTGTTCAAGCAGCAGATTGGCCAGCCCCGGATTGGGCTGCGCGACGCGCACGGTGTATTGCAGACGTTTATTATGCAGGAACATGGTGAGTACCTCTCAGGCGAGGTGGGCACGCACGCGTCAGGACGACCGTGCAACCCCCTCTAATTGTCCGAGTAGGCGTGACTCGTCATCGTTACATTTGTTTAGTAGGCAGGTGACCGAAGGGATCGACCGTGGCGCTGCCTAATTCCTCCCTTCAGGCTGACAGCCGGTACACCCTTCACCCACGAATTTTGCCAGCGAACAAACTGAAGCCAAACGTGTTGTACGCCAGCGTAATCGGCACCCATACCGCGAAACCCACCAATACGAATATCTGTGTGCGCGGCCCGGCGGCGGCCTGGGCGAGGGTAAGGGCAGGCGGCACGATGAGCGGGAACACCGCAAAGGCCAGGAGGCCGAAACCCAGCACCACCATTCCCAGTGCCGCCACCAATGGCAAGGCATCCCTTCGCCCACGCAGGCCAAGGGCAAACAGCACCATTAGCGCGGCCACCAGTCCCGTGGCAGGGGGCAGCAGGCTGCCCTGCGACAGTCGTTCGGCGTAGTGCTCATTGAGCAGCGAGGCCCAGGCCACAACGCTCGCCACCAGCACCACCGCAATGGGGGCCAGCCATGCAGCCTGGCGTTTGCTGCGCCCTTGCAGTGGCCCCTGGGTGCGCCAGTACAGCCAGCAACTGCCCAACCATAGATAACCGCTGACGTGGGCCACGGCGCAAAACAGCGGGAAGGGCCGCAGCCATTCCCAGCCGCTGCCGTTGAACTGGCCGCCGGTAGCACCCGGCGCCCAGGTGATGCCCTGGAGCAGGGTGCCCATGATCAGCCCCTGGGCCAGCGTGGCAATCAGCGAACCCAGCACCAGCACCGCGTCTGGCAAGCGCTTCCGGCTGACGTGTTCGCGAAACTCCAGGGCCATGGCGCGCAACACCAGCGCGGCGAACATCACCAGGAAGGGAACATAAAGGGCCGGCAACAGCAAGGCGTAGGCTTGGGGGAACAGCGCCAGCAGGCCCCCGCCGCCCAGCACCAGCCAGGTTTCATTAGCGTCCCACACCGGCAGGATCGACAGCACCATGACCTGCCGGTGTGCCTCACGGCGCTCCAGCGCCACCAGCATGCCGACGCCCAGGTCGGTGCCGTCCAGCAGCACGTACGCCAGCACCGAGAAGCCGAGGGCGCCAGCACTGAGCAGGGTTAGCCAGCTTGGCTCAGCCATGGTCGCGTGCCCCAGGCAGCCCCGGCTGCGGCCCGGCTTCCTGCGCATCCGGCGGCTGCGCGAGAAGGCGCAACAGCAACCACAGCCCCACGGCGAATACCAGCGTATAGAACACCAGGATGGCCGCTGTCGCCGTTGATACCTGGGCGGCAGAAACCGGCGACAGGCTGTCTGCCGTGCGCAGCAGCCCATATACCGTAAACGGTTGCCTGCCCACCTCGGTGACCACCCAGCCACTGAGCATTGCCAGGAAGCCGGCGGGCGCCATCGCCACGCTGACACGCTGCAGCCAGCGGGTGGTGGCAAGGCGGCGTCGACGCCGCAGCCACAGCCCCGCCAGGCCTTGCAATAGCATCAACACCCCTAGCCCCACCATCACGCGGAAGGCCAGGAATACGGGCAGCATCGGCGGGTTGTCCTGCTCGGGGAACTGGTTCAGCCCGGCGATGGTGCCGTGCAGGTCGTGGGTCAGGTAAAGCGACGCGACGCGGGGTATGGCCCACTCGTAGTCATTACGCCGTGCGGCCATGTCCGGCAGTGCGAACAGCCGCAGCGCTTCGCCGGCACCGTGAGGCGGCCGGTTCCACGTACCCTCGATGGCCGCCACTTTCTGCGGCTGCACGGCCAGGCTATGCTCGCCATGCAGGTCGCCCACCACGATTTGTAGCGGCATGGCAACGGCCAGCACCCACAAGGCCATGGAGTATTGCAACCGCGCACGCGGATTGTCGGGGGCGTGAAGCAGTTGCCAGCCGCCGGCGCCGGCCACCAGGCTGGCGGTGCCCAGCAGCGCGGCGATAATCATGTGCGCCAGGCGATACGGGAACGAGGGGTTGAACACGATTGCCCGCCAATCCTCGGCCACAAAGTGCCCCGCCGCGTCGATGGAATAGCCTGCCGGGGTCTGCATCCACGAGTTGGCGGCCAGAATCCAGAAGGCGCTGGCCAATGATCCCGCCGCCACGGCGCAGGTGGCAAAAAAGTGCAGCCGGGGCCCGACCCGTTGCAGGCCAAACAACATGACCCCCAGAAATCCGGCCTCCAGAAAGAACGCTACCAACACCTCATAGAACATCAGCGGCCCGATGATCGCGCCCGCCTGATTGGCCAGTGGCGCCCAGTTGAGGCCAAACTGGTATTCCATCACCAAACCCGAGGCCGTGCCCACCGCCACGGTCAAGGCAAATACCTTCAGCCAGCGGCGGTACAGGTTCATCGCGTGGGCATTGCCGCGCCACAGCCACATAGCCTCCAGCACCAGCAGCCACTGGGCCAGGCCCAGGCTGAAAGCGGCCAGCACGATATGAAAGCTGATGGTGGTGGCAAACTGAACCCGAGCGGCCAGCAGCGCCGGGGCCGCGTCAGCCAGTTCAAACAACCTGGTCACCCTGCGGCAGTTGGTTGGCGCGCTCGGCTGCCGATGGCAGGGCAACGTGCAGGGTGATGGGCACCGATTTGGCGGCGGGCACCTTGCTGCGCTCAGCGTAGTGCCATAGCGGCACCAAGGCATTGCATTCAGGGTAGTAGGCAGCCGCACAGCCGGCAGGTATGTCGTAGGCGATGATCTGGAACGGACCTACCTCGCGCCGCACCTGCGGTTCGATGGCGGTGCGCAGGGTCACCCAGCCACCCGGCGCCAGTCCCAGGCGAATGACGTCGCTTTGGTTGAGGAAGATGACGCTGCGCGTCCCCTTTACCCCGCGAAAACGATCGTCATAGCCATAAACCGTGGTGTTGAACTGGTCGTTGCTGCGGATCGTCATCAGTTGCAGTACGTCGCGCCGCGTTGCGTCGATGGCGACATCGCTGTCCTCGTCGAGGCTGCGCGGGGTAACAAACAGGGCCTTGCCCGAGTCGGTTTGCCACTGGCGATGGCTGGCGGGCAGCGGGCGATGAAAGCCGCCAGGCTCCCACATACGGCTTTCCATGTCATGGAAGATGGCGGGATAGACCTGGCCGATCGCCGCGCGAATCAGCGCGTAGTCCCGACGCCAGGCGGCCCACGGGATACGCACGCGCTCGCCGAGGGTGGCCTCGGCGAGCCCGGCGATGATTGCCACCTCCGAGCGCAAATGCTCGCCGGCCGGCTCGCTTGTGCCCTTCCAGCCGTGCACGCAGCCGGTGCTGTCCTCGGTGCTATAGACTTGCTCCACGCCGTCCTGGCGGTCGCGCTCGATACGCCCCAGGCAGGGCAACAGCCACGTGTGCTTGCCGGGTATCAGGTGGGTGCGGTTGAGCTTGGTGGCCACTTCCACGTGCAACTCAAGGCCGGACCATGCCGGTTCCATGCGATGGGTGTCAGGCACGGCGCGCAGGAAATTGCCGCCCAGGCCAATGAATCCCTTGATACTGCCGTCCAGCACCCCGGTGCAAGCGTCGACGGTGCTGGTGCCTTTGCGCGGCGGCAGTTTAAAACCAAACAGCTGCTCGATGATGTCGCCGGGTACCTTGGCCGGGTCCTCGGTGATGCCCACGGTTCGCTGGCCTTGCACGTTGGAGTGGCCACGCACCGGGCATATGCCGGCGCCCGGCTTGCTGATATTGCCGCGCAGCAGCAACAGGTTGACCAGCATTTGCACGTTCTCCACGCCATGCCGGTGCTGGGTCATGCCCATGCCGTATACCACCATCACTCGCTGGCTGCGCGCATACACGGTGGCGGCCGCCTCAAGTGCGCTGCGGCTCAGCCCCGAGCGCTGCTCGATTTCCCCCCCAGGCATGGCGGTGCACCTCGGCCACGAAGCTGTCGAACCCTTGCGTATGGTCGGCGATAAAACCATGGTCGAGCACCGCGGGTTGCCCTTCGGCAAGCGCCAGCCGATCCATTTCCAGCAGGTGTTTGGCTATGCCGATGACCGCTGCGGTATCACCACCAATCGCCACCTGATGGTACTGCGTACTGATCGCGGTGGAGTTCGGGCCGAGCATTTCACTGGGTGACTGCGGGTTGACGAAGCGCTCCAGGCCGCGCTCGCGGATGGGGTTGAAGGTGATGATGGGGACCTGGCGCTTGCGTGCGGCTTGCAGCGGATGGAGCATCCGCGGGCTGTTGCTGCCCACGTTCTGGCCGAAAAAGAACAGGCAGTCGGTCTGTTCGAAGTCGGCCAGGGTGACGGTCCCCACTGGCACGCCGATGCTTTCCTGCAAACCCACCGAGGTGCTTTCATGACACATGTTCGAGCTGTCGGGCAGGTTATTGGTGCCATAGGCGCGTGCCAGCAGTTGGTACATGAACGAGGCTTCCAACGACGCCCGACCGGAGGCGTAGAACACCACCGCATCGGGCTCCAGCTGTTGCAGTTGCGCGCCTATTTCCCGATACGCCTGCTCCCACGTGGTAGGCAGGTAGCGGTCAGTCGCGGGATCATGGCGCAGGGGATGAGTCAGGCGGCCATGCTGCTCCAGTGCGTAGTCCGTCCAGCCGCGCAGCTCGCTCAAGGTGTGGCGTTGGAAAAACTCGGGGCCAGTGCGGTAAGCGGTCAACTCCCAGGCCGTCGCCTTCGCGCCGTTCTCGCAAAACTCCAGGGCATGCGGGTTGCCGGGTTTGGCCCAGGCGCAACTGACGCAGGCAAAGCCGTTGGGCTTGTTTTGCCGCATCAGCGCCGAGGGCGCGCGCTGCACGGCTTGCTCGCGCCACAGGATGGACATCACCGAGTGCGCCGACCCCCACCCACCCGATGCGTGAGTGTAGGGGCGATAACGGGCGTGCGGATGGAGTAGGTGCATTAAAGTGCCTCACAAGGTGCCTGGACATCAATCGCTGCACAACGCAGCTTGCTGCTCTACGAGCGTCAGACCACGGCAGGCTGCCCCGGACCATCAACCACGGGCAGTTCGATGGTGCGGTTGCCCGGCGTGAGAATAACCTTCCGGCATTCCTCTTCTTTCTTGTCGAAAATCTTGTAGCCCTCCGCCGCCTGCTCCAGCGGCAGACGGTGGCTGATGATGGCGTCGGGCACCAGCGCCCCGGTCTCGATGTGCCCCAGCAATTCGGGCAGGTAGCGTTGGACATGGGTTTGCCCCATGCGGAAAGTCAGCCCCTTGTCGAAGGCGTCGCCGAACAGGAAGCCATGGATAAAGCCCGAGTAGACCCCGGGCACGCTGACCACCCCGCCGCGGCGGACCGCTGCGATGCATTGGCGCAACGCCTTGCCGCTGCTGCCTTCAAGCTTAAGGGTAGCCAGAATGGTCTCGGTGGTACTGCCCTTGGCCTCGAACCCTACCGCATCGACCACGCCGTCCACGCCTCGCGAGCCGGGTGTCTGGCGAATGATGGTGTCGGCCGGGTCGTCGTCTTCATCGAAGTTGATCGGGATGACCCCGTAGGTGCGCTGCGCATAGGCGAGGCGGTAGGGGTGATGATCGACCATGAAAATACGCTCAGCGCCGAGCATCCGTGCCACGGCCGCACACAGCAGCCCGACCGGCCCCGCACCATATATGGCAATGCTGGCGCCGGCGCCGATCTCGGTGTTTTTCACCGCCTGGAAGGCAGTGGGGAGTATGTCAGACAAGAACAACACTTTTTCGTCGGCCAGGGTGCCAGGCACCTTGAAGGGGCCGGTGTTGGCCTGGGGCACTCGCACATACTCGGCCTGGCCGCCGGGTATGCCGCCATACAGGTGGCTGAAGCCAAACAGCGCCGCACCCGGCGGGATCGCCTTCTTGTTGAGGATAGCGCCGCGCCCGGTGTTGGTGGTTTCACAGGCGGCGAACAGGTCATGCTGGCAGAAGAAACAGCTGCCACAAGCAATCACGAACGGGATAACCACGCGGTCGCCGCGTTGCACCGCCGTCACGTCACTGCCCACCTCTTCGACAATGCCCATAAATTCATGGCCGAAGATGTCGCCGTGCTCGGTTTGTGGAATCTTCCCGCGGTACAAGTGCAGGTCGGAGCCACAGATTGCCGTCGCGGTAACCCGCAGGATGATGTCGTCGGGGGCGTTAAGGGTCGGGTCCGGAACCGTATCGACTTTCACGTCGTGGGCGCCGTGGTAGGTAAGTGCTCGCATGATGTCTTCAGCCTCGGATGGTTGTCAGACAATCGAGAGAGCCGGGCATCGGTTAGTTCAACTTAGATTCCGGACGGCGCCTGCCTATCCGACCGTCCGTTTCTGGCCGATAGCGGATATAGAGGCGCGGCAGTCAGAGGTATTTCTTGAACGTCGACCCAGTGATCGCGACCATCCAGCCCAATACCCAGGCGCAGGGTACCAACACCCAGGTGGGATTGATTGACCAAGGCATGGACAGGTAGATGATCCAGGGCGTGAGCAGTAGGGGAATGAGCAGTCGTTTGGCTCGATGATAGACAAAGCTGCTTTCACGGCCGGCACTGAATCTCCGCAGGTCACGGCGCATCAACCCATCCACACCCCCAGTCACCGCCGCCATCAGGAACAATGGCATCGACAGTACCAGCACGGCAACGCGGACCACGAACGTGAGGAGGGTAAATAGGGCCGCGACCAGGTAGTCTTGCAACCCGACGTACAGTTGCGCCGCTGCCCCCGGAATGCTGTCCTCCTGGCTTAGCTTCGTCATATGCAGCTGGAGTTCGCCCCAGCCGATGCTGACGAACAACCACTCATTGATCGCCTCGAGGATTCGGCCAACGGCTGCGGCAGGTTGCGCAACGATCAAGGACTGTTTGAAGTTCGCACTCAGCCAGCCCAACTCGCTCTGCCACATGACCTGACTGTGGTGCCAGCCTTGATCGGGCCAAAACCACACCATGCCGGCAAACTCCAGCATGATTGAAAATAGCATCGAGCCAAACAGCACGCCCAGCAGCCTCAGGCACAGTTCGACGGTGGCGAGGATAAGCCCGGGTTTTCGCGGTACAGGTGCTTGGTTGACCGGCGTGGTCGGCATGGATACCTCGGCGCACGTGGCATTTCATCCGGTGATTCAGGATGGGCGCTTGCGCGTTGGCGGTGGCGTTTCGGGGTTGAAATCAACCGTGGGTGCGCCGCCGGCGCTGGTCCACCAGTTGCCCGCGTTGGCGTTGTACGACTCGCGCATGTGATTGGCCAGCTCCTGCAGATCCTTGGGCATGGCGTCATCGTTGGAGGGTAGGGGCAGTGGCATGCGTACCTTCCACAGCTGTCCGCCTTCCTGGAAGGAAAACATCTGCCCCTTGGGCAGGCTGACGATATGCGCGGGCTCAATCAGCGGCACGGCGGTGCTGCTGACGCGGTCCTGGGAGGATGAGGTGAAGTCCGTATGGGCGTCCGGGTCAGCCGTGTCGGTGGCCCCGGAGACCAGCGTGCGCGTCTGCACGTTGACCTTGGGCAACTGGTTGGTCAAAAGCTCCGCTGTCGCAGTCTCCCGCACCCGCAGCATCTGCAGGGTGTTGAAGTTGCCGATCACCTGGCCGGCCTTGGCGCGGTTGCCGATGCGCGCCTCGATATCGCTCAGCGTCTGGGTGTAGGCGGTGACCTGAATACCCGCGCCGCCGCCCTTGTTGATCAGTGGGATGAACTCGTCGCCCATCAACTCGTTGAACTCGTCAGCATGCAGGTTGATCGGCAGCTTCTCCGTCGAGCTGTAGACACCGGGCAGGCCATGGTCCACGCCATGCTTGTAGATGTGCCCCGCGACCGAGACCAGATCGGCGAACATCGAGTTGCCCACGGCCGCGGCCACCTCGGCATCGGTCAGTGCATCGAGACCGACGTAGACGATGCCGCGTTTGCGGATCACCTGCAGCCAGTCGAAGATGGGCCGTGGATCGTCCAGGTCGGTGTAGTTCGGGGCCAGCAATTGCGCGGTCTTGCCGCTGGTTAGCTTCTCCAGCAGCGGCAGCAGCGAGGCGACGATCTTGTCGAAATAGGTGCGGTCGTAGCGCACCGCCGAGCGCAGGCCATCCATCACCGGATCGAAGATGCGCTTGGCGGCCAGGTACTGCTCGATGGCGACCACCCGCTTTTCCCGGCCGATCATGTGCCGGGGGATGTTCTTTTCATTGAGCCGTCCCTCGATCTGCACGATAGTGTCCCACGCCTGGGGATCATGGCGGGCGAAAAACTGCTGCGCGTACTCGATGAACAGGGCGTCGATGTTAACCACGTGGCGCTGGATCTGCAGATAGTCTGGGCGCCGGCCCAGCTCGATCAGCGCGCGGGCAATGATGTTGACGAAGCGCCAGGCGAATTCGCGGAATGCCGCTGAGTTGCCTTCGCCGCTCAATTGTCCGGCGATACGGGTGGCGACTTCGGAGATGCGACCGAAGCGGCCGATGGCGTTGTAGCGCGCGGAAATCTCCGGCCAGCCCAGGTGAAACACGTAGAACTCTTTCTCGCGCCCGGCGCGGCGCGCCTCGACATACATGCGCTTGAGCAGATCGGCATCGCCCTTGGGGTCGAAGACCACCACCACTTCCGGCTTTTGCCGATGGATGTCCTGGGTGATGTACACCTCGGCCAGGCGAGTCTTGCCCACTCGCGTGGTGCCCAGCACCAGGGTATGGCCGACACGCTCACCCAGCGGCAGGCTGGCCTCGCATTCATGGGGCTCGACGCCGTGCAGCAGCGGGGAGCCGCCCACCGGTGGCAATGGCCGTACCGGGTTGAAGGGACTGTCCCAGGCGGTGAGCTGGGCCAGGCGGGAAAGAGCAAAGGGGGCTTTTTCCAACGCCCGCTCCAACCGGCGCGCGCACTGGTAGGCCGCGGACTGATTCACATAGGGAGCAAGGGCAGGGTCCTGGGCTTCGACCAAGCGTTGGGTATGCAGGCGTGTCCAGCGGAAACCGCGGCCCATAAACAGGCGCTTGTTGCTGACCGGGATCTGCCGGCTGGTGAGTAAGTAGCGCGGCAGGCAGCGGATGTTGCGCCGATAGCACAGCACGACGCGGGCTTCATTCAGGCGCTTGAGGCCAAAGGCGGTGTAGGCCACCGCCATGCCAGCGCCAATTTCAGACGAGAGCGCCACCGCCCAGGGCGAGTGCAGGCACAGTGCCGCAGCGCCCGCGCACACGCCGACGGTGTACAGCTCCACGGCGGGCCGCAGCAGGGACTCCATCGCGTGATCGGTCATGGGTTGCCCTCACTGTTCCAAGGCGGTTGGCGTAATCAGCACGGGGTAATGCTCCAGTTGCAGGCGCGCGGCGATGTCATCACCGCTGACCGGCCAGATCGGTAGCTCCGGCGCTATTGCCTGGATGCGCTGCAGCGTCCCGCTATCCGTAACTTCCACGGCCAGACCGCTGGCGCCCAGCGCCTGTAGGGCTTGGGCATGTTCAGCCAGCCATTGCAGGGAAAGCGGGTCCTGCCCGACCAGAAACAGGGGTGTCATTCTCGGCATATCCAGCATTCTGCGCGTGACCGGGCCTGGGCTCAGCTGACTGCTGTGGATAGGCAGGACCCAGCTCAATAGGCGTGGGACGGGGGCTGCGGACGTTGGTTCGTCGGCCTGGGCCGCCACGCCGTACCACAGCCAGCACAACGTAATCAGGGCAATGATCCGTACAGGCGTCATGGTTGGTTCTCCAAATTGAGGGCAGCCGATGCGTCGACCCGCTGCCAATGGCGGATGAACTGCGCGCGATAGCGGGCCGCAGGCTCGCCTCCGGCTGGCCGGTGATAACGACCGGCGGCTCGCACCCAGTCGCCGGCCGCCTCGAAGTGTTCCTTGAGCAGGGCGGCAGTGACCGTGAGGTTGGTCCGCGGATCAAGGGCGTCACAGGCGCTGGCATAGCGCTCGGGGTGGTAGCCGAGGTTGGTTTGGCCCAGGCCAACATCGATGCGCCGAGGATCCTGGCGGGTGAGTTCGAGCATGAGCGCGGTGCACGCCTGCTGACGATTGGCGAAGCGCTGCGGGTTGCCGGCGACATTCAACGTCCAGGGCCAGGGGATGGTCTGGCCGCGCAGCCGAGTACCACTTTCCTGCAAGGCAACCGCGAACAACACCGAGGAGGGAATGCCGGCCTGGGCGGCAATCACTTGGTAGGCCGGCGGGGGTATCACCTCGGCGCCTGCGTGGGTGCCAAGCCCCAGCGCCAGGGCGCATATCAGTCGACGCGCTGCCATTGTCCGTCCACCTGTTGATAGCGTGCCGGCAGGGGGCGGCTGGCGCCGAGGCTGAACCAGCGCCCGCGGTCATGGTTGAGGGTGATCTGCCCGCTGCTGACCTGCGCGGCGGTGATGCCCGCTTGGCGCGCCCAGTGCCGGATCGCTTCATCCTTGCCCTGGCTGCCGACCAGGTACACATCCAGCTGCGCGCCCTGTTTCGTCAGTTGCAAGGCCCGGGCTTGGCAGGCTGGGCACTGCTCTTCGACGAAGAGCGCGTAGCGGGTGCTGGTTGACGTATTGTCCACGCTGCTCATGCCCTGTACGGGCTGCAGCCCGGGGAACAGCCGCGCCCACGCGGCGGTGTACGCCTGCTGGTAGGCCAGTTCGCGCTCGGCCCGCTTGGCTTCCAGGCGCACTTGCAGCTCGGCATAGCGCTGCCGCTCCTGATCGGACTCCGCCTCCACTCCCAGGGTGGTCAGCGGGTCCAACTGCGGCGACCAATAGCGCCGGGGGCCGTTTTGCAGGTGTTCAAACTTGACCCATTCATCGTCAGTCAGTCCCCATGCCTGCGCGGCAGTGGCCTGGCGTTGCTGCAGCTGCTTTACGTCGCTGTTGCGTTGGCTGGGTTCGGAGACTTCCTGGTCCGCCGCGGCAACAACGGCAGCGTGCAGGCTGATGGGCAACAGGAGCAGGTTGATGAGAGCGAACAGGCGCATGGCAGCGTCCTCAGGGTAGGGGTAAGCTGCGGTCGGCATGCCCCGCGACCTGGAAGACGGCCTGGTCGGGCTGGGTCTCACGCAACTGCCAGCCATCCAGGCTCTCGCCCGGCTGCAGCAATTGCACGGCGGACAGCGAACGTGCACCGGTCGGCAGAACCGACACGAATCGGGCGCTGCCACGCGTCTCGATGCCAAGCACCGACAGCGGCGGCTCGGCAGGGCGCGGTGATTTCACCCTGGGCTTTGGCATCGGGGCGGGTTCAGTGCGGGGCCGGGGTTGAGCCTGTGCCGCGAGCAGGGCCTGCACGTGGGCAAGGTCCCCCTCGGCTTTGTCGAGTCGTTGCTGCCAAGCCGTGAATACCTCGCTGCTGGGGGCATTGGCTGTTGATTTCGACTGCTCGGCGATGGCAGCGTCGAGTTGGTCGAGTTGCTGCCGGTTCGCCGCCTGGGTGGCTGTGACGGCCTCCTGCTGGCTGCTCAGGTCGCGCAGCTGTGCCTGCAGCTTTGCCTGACCATCGCGGAGCAGATCCAGATCCCGCCGCAGAGCTGGGGTAGGATCGGGCTGGGCCTGTGCAGCTACTGCGACCATGGCCGCGAGTTGCTGATGATGGTTGTAGGTCACCGCCGCCAGCAAGGTCGCGCCGATGCACAGGGCGCCGATCAACAGGTCATGGAAGGTCTGTATTTTCATGGGACGAGCCCCAGCGTGCCGACCGGTGCAGCAGGTGATGGCGACCGCAGTGCATAGCAGACCGAGCGATTGAGTGGGTCGACGCTGAGTTCCCAGGCCGGTCCACCGAGGATGGTCAGCGCATCGATCAGGGCCATCGGGCCGATCTGGTAGTGCACCGCCGGTAGCGGCCGGCTGAACAGCAGCGCCTGCGGCGGGACATCCGGGCACAGCGAAAAGCCCGAGCGCTGCAGCACATGGCGCAATGCCTCGCCGACATCACTGCGCAGCGCCGGCGGGATACTGACCTCGACCATCTGCAGCAGCGGTTGGCGTTGTTCCAGCGTCGGCCGGGCGCTGACCAGGGTGTAGCGACCTTGCCGCACCCAGTCAGGTGCTTGGAGCGTTTCCGGCACCAGCGGCTTGGCGGGTGTCGCGGGCTTGTCCGGGGATGGTATTGGGCCGGGAGGGGGCGCAGCATGGCTGCAGCCCGCCAGCTGGGCGGCAATGACCAGCGTGAGCATGAGTGGACGATGCATGGCGATGCCTCAGGGAAGGTTGCCGCTACCATGGCGAAAAGGGCGGCTGTCGCCCCACCGATAAAGCGATTCCCGCCCACGGCAATTCGCGCCCAATAAAAAAGGCGCCCGTAGGCGCCTTGCATCAATTATCGGGAAAAACGGGTAGCTCGGGCAGCCGTCGGGCGTCTGGATCAAACACCAGGAAACGCACGTCGGCTTGCCCGGCCAGCAGCAACAGTTCGGTCAGCACCGCTGGTACCTGCTCGTCACGCAGGCGCGCCAGGACCTCTGCGCGGCTGGCGACACACTCAGAAGCGTTGCCGCCATCCTGCCAAGGCGTCGAATACAGCTTGCAGCCGATGGCATGGCTGTCGAACAGCTCGAAACACTCGAAGAAGCCGGACGCGATGCCGCGCCAGGTGCGCTCCTCCAGCAGTTTGAGCTCCACAGGGGGCAGGTGCGCCGAGCTGATTTCCCAGCTACGGCTGTAGTGCCCTGTGGCAAAGGTCAACTGCGTGATCACCGCTTGCGCTGCCTCTTCGCTGGGATAGTCACCCAAGTGGGCGGACTGGCCGAAATGGTCGGCGACGACCGTGTAGACCACCGCCACCACCGTGCCGTCGTCAGTGCAGTGCGCGACGGCTTCCCTGACCAGGGTTTGCCCCCGGGTGATCAGCACGAAGTCATCGTTGAATATGCAAGGCTGGCGGTTGATGTCATGGTCCGGCAGCTGCGCCTGCGAGTCATGCAGGGGCCGGTAGCAAGGCTCGCAGTACTCTTCGTAGATAATTTGGATAAGGCGTTCACAGCGAAAGGATTGGTAGCCGCGAACGAAGGGGGTGGACGTAAGAGGATGCATGACTGCTCTCCAGCGGAAGTTGAGGCCACCCCATGCAGGCGGTGGCGTCGGGACGACGGTTCAGATCCAGCCAAATTCGGCCAGGGACAACGGACGGCCTTCGCCGATGATGATGTGGTCCAGGACGCGGACCTCCACCAGGGCCAGGGCCTCGGTCAGGCGTTGGGTCAGCACGCGGTCGGCGTTGCTGGGTTCCGGGCAGCCGGAAGGGTGGTTGTGGCTGAAGATCACGCTGGCGGCGTTATGCTCCAAGGCCTTGATGACTACTTGGCGTGGGTAGACGCTGGCGCCATCAATGCTGCCGAAGAACAGCTCGTCGAAGGCGAGCACGCGGTTACGCGAGTCCAGGCAGAGCAGGGCGAAGATCTCCTGCCGGTAGGGCGCCAGACGCAGCTTCAGGTAGGCCGCGGCATCGGCAGGCTGGATAAGCAACTCGCCGCGTTGGAAATAACGGCGGTCGAGCAACTGCAGGGCCTGCTGAATCAGCGCATCTTCGTTGACGCGCTGGATCACAGCGGGATCGACGGAGTCGACCAGGTTCAGGGTGGTGTTCATGGGACAATCCTCGTAAAGCAGGAGCGCCCCTAGGGGGAGAGCCCCCATTGGGTAGGTATCAGCAGTTCAAAGCCGGGTGAAGCGATGCCGCGTACCGTGCAAGCGGCTGCAGCAGACTTCGCAGGGCAGGGGCGAAAAGTCCTGGATGCCGATGCCGGTCTCAGGATCGAAGTCGGCACTCAAGGGCAGCAGGGCTTGCAGGCCGGCGCGCATCCGGGTGATGCGCTGGTCGACCTCAGCCTCGCTGTAATACAGCGACAGCGCGCTGAAGTCGTCATAGGCCACTGCCTGCAGGCAGTCCTCGCAGAGCCAGTAGCTCTCCATGGCAACCTCCGACACAGGTGGAAAAAAAAGGCGCTCGTGCGAGCGCCTGGTGGGGTGGGTCAATCGCCTTAGGCAGACTGACGCGCCTGTGTGGCGGTGCGACGGCTGTTGCCAGCCGGGGCTTGACGACGGCCGGTGCTGGCGCGGGAAGTGTCGTCTGGCGCTTCCTCTTCACCATCGGCCTCATCAGCCTGCTGCTCCGGTTCAGCTGGAGCAGGGGCTTCAGCACGGGGTGCGGCCTTGTAGGTCAGTTGGCCATCGACCTTGATCCACTCGATGAAGATCAACCGACCCTTGAGGCTGGCACCCGGCAGGCCTTTGCGCTCACCTTTTTCATAGGTGAAGGCGTCGACCCACAGATCGCCAATGCGAAAGGCCAGCAGCACCTTGCGATCGGCCTTGACGTCTTCCAGGTGCTCGCGGATCAGACGTTCCGCTTCACCGCCGGCGACCTTGCAGTCGAAGCGGGTGTACTCGACGTCATCCGAGGCACCGTGCAACGCGGCAATGTCGCAGGCCATGAACGGTTGCCCACGACGTACCGGGACTTCGCGAATGCGGTTCAGGTAGCCAATGCCTTGGGTGTGCAGGTTGAAGTAGCTGGTGGGTGCAGCGTTGTGTGCGGTAGCCATGGTGAATCTCCTGTTTGCAAGAAACGCGGATATCCACCAGCCCTGGCGGGAGGTGAGTTCCGCAAGGGGAGGCAAGTGGTCACAGGACCGGTCGAGGAGCGCTCATCACCGAGGGATCGGTGACCGTGCGAGCTGCCGAGCGCTGATCGCACTGGGGAGGAACCACCCGTAACGGGCGTAGCCTTCAAGGTTCTGGCTACCTAGGTGCTGTCATCGACAGTGAGGTGCAGTTCATCTATAGATCGAGGCGAATCCCGCGTCAACAGGGGCTTGAGCTCGTCTTCGGCGGCCGGAAACCGATGGTCTTCAGTGGAAAGTTGCCGACGAAAAAATAGCCCGACGGTCATCAGGCTAGGATGAGGAGGACCACCTTTGACCCAGTCCCTGACCGCGAAGTCCATCGCAAAACTGTCGCCGGTCATTCACTTGGTTCAACCGATCCTTGTCGTGGCCTGGATCGGAAACTGCTGGCACGCATCCGCGCACAAAAGGCGCCCAGTCTTTCGCCGGCGGGCACCGGTGCTGAGCATCATCGCCGAGGCGAATGACCCCTGGAGCCTGCAGCAAGCCACACGGGTCATCCGCCTGGAGGATCTATGACGCCGAAAAGCAATCACGGGGGAGAGGTGTGGCATGGCTCCGAACACGACGGTTCGACCGAGCTGCCCGGAGCGTATCGGTCTTGGTTCGCCAATTGGCGATGGGGCGCCTTCACTACAACAGCCTCGGCGGGAAGCGTCAAGGTGCCGGGCGCTGCTCAGGAGGAGCGGGGCTTGCGGGTACGCTTGGGCGCGGCCACCGGCTTGGTGCCCTTGCAGTCCGGATAACGCGAGCACGACCAGAAGGCACCGGTGCGACCTTTGCGCTGGCGCATGGCGCTGCGGCACACCGGGCACGCGGGGCCTTTGGCGGCGGCTGGCACGCGTAGGGTCAGCGAGGCGTGGCTCTGCACCAGTGGCGTGAGCCAGGCGGCCTGTTTGGCCAGGAAGGTCTCGACGTCCAGGTGGCCCGATTCGATGCGATCCAGCGCCTGTTCCCACAGGGCAGTCAACACCGGGTCGGCCACCTCCGGCGGCACCGCCTCGATCAACGTGTGTGCGGCGGCCGAGGCCGCCAGGCTGCGCTTTTTCTTCGCCAGGTAGCCATGATCGATCAGTCCCTGGATGATCGCCGCGCGGGTGGCCTCGGTGCCGATGCCGATGCTGTCCTTGAGCTTCTGCTTCAGGCGCGGGTCGGCGACCTGGTTGGCAATGGTCTTCATCGCCTTGACCAGGGTACCTTCCGTGTAAGCTTTGGGCGGCTGGGTGCGGTGCGCGTTGACCACGGCATCGAGCACGGGCAGCGACGCACCCTCGCGCAGCGTCGGCAGGCGCTGGCTCGGCTCGCCCGGTTCGCTGCCGTCGGCCTCATCGATCACCGCCCTCCAGCCGCGCACCTGGATCTGCTTGCCGCGTGCCTGCAGTTGGTCTTCGTCGCTTACGAGCAGCACCTGGGTTTTCAGGTATTCGTGGTCGGGCAGGAACTGCGCCAGGTAACGCGCGCGAATCAGCGCGTAGACCGCCTGCTCGCGCTCCGACAGTCGGCTCAGGTCGAGGGCCACGGCCGTGGGGATGATGCCGTGGTGGGCGGTGACCTTACTGCTGTTCCAGGCCCGTGAGCGTCGGCTCGGGTCGGCTTCCTTCAGCCATTGCCCCAGCGACGGCGCGCTGGCTGCCAGGGCGTGGAGGACGCGCGGCACCTCATCGAGCATGCTCTCGGGCAGGAAACCACAGTCAGTGCGCGGGTAGGTCGTGGCCTTGTGGGTCTCGTACAGCGCCTGCGCCGTGTTTAAGGTGTCCTGGGCGCCGAGGCTAAGCTTGGCCGAGCAGATCTCCTGCAAGGTCCCCAGGTCGAAGGGCAGCGGCGGTCCTTCACACACTCGCTCCACGTCGACGCTCGACACCCGCACCTGGGCGCGTTGCACCAGCCGCCGCGCCGCCCGTTGCCCGACGCCCTCATCGATGCAGCGCCCGCTGTCGTCGCAACTGCCCGCAGGCGGCTGCCAGCGCGCCAAAAACAGCATGCCCTCGGCCTGCAGCTGCGCATCGACCGTCCAGAACGGGCGGGGCACGAAGCTGGCGATGGCTCGATCGCGCTCCACCACCAGGCGCAAGGTCGGCGTCTGCACGCGGCCCACCGGCAGTACGCCATCGAAGCCGGCGCGGCGGCCGAGCAGGGTGAACAGCCGGCTGAGGTTGATGCCCACCAGCCAATCGGCGCGGGAGCGCGCCAGCGCACAGTGATACAGCGACAGCGTCTGCTCGCCGGGGCGCAGGGCGGCCAGTGCCTTGCGGATCGACGCCTCGTCCAGGGCCGAGAGCCACAGGCGCAAAACCGGCCCCTGGTAGCGGCAGCGCTCAAGGATCTCGCGGGCGATCATCTCGCCCTCGCGATCAGCGTCGGTGGCCACCACCACCTCGTTGCAGGTGCGCAGCAGTTGCTCGATGACCTTCAACTGCGCCGCGACCTTGGGCTTGGCGACCACTTGCCAACGGCTTGGGATGATCGGCAGATCCTCCAGGGCCCAGCGCTTGTACTGCGCACCGTAGGTCTCCGGTGGCGCCGTCTCCAGTAGATGGCCCACGCACCAGGTCACGGTCACCGCATTGCCTTGCAGGCAGCCGTCACCGCGGCGGTTGGCCTGCAGCACGCGGGCGATATCGCGGGCCTGGGAGGGTTTTTCGCAGATGTACAGGCGCATGGCTGGGCTCCCCTGATCAGATAGCAACAGGGTGCGGGTGGGGTGGGAAAGATCCAGCGCAAAGCTGAAACGGTGTGCCCTTATTTGCGCGCCATGTGCGCGGCCAGGCGCTCGACGGAGTCGAGGGCGAATTGCCGGTCCTCGGCGCTGAGCTTGTCGAGCAACGTCGCAAACGTCTGGGCCTGGTCCTGCGCACGGGGGCTGATGGCCACCAGCAGCTCGCCGGCCGAGCACTGGAAAATGTCCGCCAGCTGCAACAGCTTGGTCACCGACAGATCGACCAGGCCGCGCTCCAGGCGCGAGACCGCTTCGGCGCCGATCTCCAGGCGCTCGCCGAGGTCTTCCTGGGTCAGTTGGCGGGCGCGGCGCAGCTGGGCCAACTGGCGACCGATGTAACGTAGGCTAGGCTGTTTGGCGGGCAACGGGACGATCTCCAATTCGACCCATATGGTTGACCATCAACTCGCGCATATGAACGCCCTATGAGGTTGACTAACAACCTGCTGGGGCGTATTTAGCTGAGAAAGTGCGGTACGACCTGTCAGCACAAGGAGGCAACATGGACCGTTCCAATGACGCCGACATGACGGCGCTGGAGATCAAGGCCTACGAGCTGTTCCTGGCGACTCACGTGGAGCCGGACAACCTGCAGGCAAGGGAGGCGTTGGCCAGTTGGGTCAAGCAGAGCCCGGCGCATTGGCAGGCGTTCCGTGCCCTGGACCAGCACCTGTACGAGGTAGCCCTGCTGCTGGCGCACGCCCAGCACGAGCTCGCCCGCCAGCAGTAATCAAGGTGTGGAGGAGCCGCAGTGGTTGCACGCCGGACAGGTGGCCGGCCCAGCGTGAGCCTCACGTTGAGCCGGCGCGACTCCACCGACGTCCACCTTCAATCGGTTTTCCGCGCGCCTTTCTTGCCGCCAGTCTTGCGCGCCGAGCCGTCGCCCTTGGCCGGCTCGCTGGCTTTCTCGCGCATAGTCACCGACGCCAGGCGGTGTGGCAGGATACCGATGCGCCGCGCTTCCACCTTGAACGTCACCCGCGCGTTGTCCTCGCTGTCCTCCCACTCGTCCTTGGCCGTGCGGCCCTCGACCAGGATGCGCATACCCTTCTGAAACAGCGTGCTCCAGTGCTCGGCATCACGGTGCCAGAGTTCAACCGGCGCCCAGTAGCCGCCGCGATCCTCGTAGCCGCCTTCGCGCGGCACCGGGTTGTCGAAATACACGTTCAGCCGCAGCAGGCGCCGCGGCTCATTGGGGTTGGTGTTGAACTCTTGGAATTCGGGGGCGCTGCCGATGTTGCCTTCGCCGACAAACAGAGTGCTCATGGTTGCTGCTCCACGGTGGGGGGAGGGGAGTGATCGAAGAGGGTCTCGGCAGCCTCCAGCTTGATCGCGCTCGCCGTGGCGTGCCGGTGCAGCGAATGCAGGCTGCTCATTTGCAGGTTCAGGGTGATGCGGTTGACCTCAAGCTGCAGCAGCGCCTCGCGCACCGACTGCGCCAGGTGCGGCTGTGCCATCGCCCGCTCCCACACCAGCGCGCCCATGCGATTGAAATCACGGCTGCGCCAGCGTAGGAAGTTCGTGCCGGCCGCGCTGCGCTGCACCACCAGCCGCAGGTCCAGCAGCGAGAAGGGTGGCTGCGCCACGATCGCCAGCAACACGCCCATCAGCTCGGCGACCTGGGTTTCCAGGCGCAGCGCAGTATCGGCCAGTTTCTGCAGCTCCCCCTTACCCTTAAAAGGCTTTAAAAGGCCTTTTAGGGAGGCAGCCTGTTCGAACTGCCGATAGGCATCCGTTGACAGGCGACGGGCGATTGCCTCGGCCAGGGTCATGCCGCACCGCCTTCAGATTGGACGGTTGGTTCAGGCACCAACGGCTCGCTTGCCGGCTCATCCCCGAGATCCTCCTCCTGACGGACAGCGGGATGACGCACGGTCGGCGGGGCGAACTGCGAACGCCGCAGGCCTTCGAGGATGTCCTGCGGCGGCAGGCCAAATTTATCCACGGCATCGCGGGCGCGGGCATTGTTCGCCGCCATGTCATCGCGGCTGACGCCGGCCAGACGGTAGCGCTGCGCCAGGCCAAACAGGCTGCGCAGCAGGTGCGCACCGCGGTCGATCCAGATTTCCATGTCGCTGCGGCCGATCAGTGCCGTGTGATGGGCCAAGAGCACCCGCCGCACCAGGGTGTCGTAATCAGTGAGCAGGTAGACCGCAAGAAACCCAAGCTGGCTGCCGATAAACAGCGGCAAGGTCACCGGGTGGATGTTGAGGTTATCGCCGATGTCGACTTGGCTCGGCAGGTCACGCTCCAGGCGCTCCACCTGTTCGCTCAGGGCGAGCATGTCGGTCTTGGCCAGCAGCAGTTTTTCTTCCAACTGCAGCATGAACCAGTCAGCGAAGGGGTCATCCTGGCCGCTGGCCTGCTTGAGCAGGTTGGTGACGCTGATGTAGCCGGCCATGCCCATGATCGCATGCACACCTTCGCGGGCCAGACGCCCCTGCCACAGGCGGGCGGCGTGATGGGTGTGCAGCGTGAGGGTGATGCTGCTGCGCAATGAGCCCAGGTTGAGTTGGTAGTGGTCGACCATCGCCGGTTCCTCGCCGTGGAGATGGCCCTACCTTGGTTGGTCTGGCAACGGTCGACAGCCATCAATGCGAAGGTGCTGGGCTCACATTGGGAGAGCCTACGGAACTACCTGGAATCGATTTCGTGAGCATGGTGTCCAGTGAGTACCAGGCAGTTGGTCGTGGGCATCGAGCCGCTATTTCCATGGCCCTGAATTCAAAGATCGACTTCACCCGCAGTAGCACAGGCTGGACGCGATTTGATGTGCATCGAATCTAAGGTGTACCACTGGTGAGCCGACAACGCAGCTTCAGCTCTTCCAGGCATGCCAGCGCCAGGGGGGAGGCATTGCGATTGCTAATTGCCTTTGCTGCGTCGGTCGCAGGCACCGAAGCTCGAACAGGCGCCACGGCCGGCGTTGGCCCAGTGACTTCGCCTCGGGCTGCCCACAGGGTGAACTCACCCCGACAGGCGCGTTTGATCAATCCCATCAGGTAGGCGATGGGTTTTCGGATCTCACCACGGGCGCAGCGCACCGACGCCTCATTGATGACCGCTTGGCGCTGTTCGGGATCGAGCTGGTGCAACGCCTGTGCCGCCATGCGCTGCTCCCCCAGGCTCAATTGCAGGCCGTCCGGCCATTGCGACGATCCGGTGCTTGGGGGCAGTACCGTACTTTTTTTGCTTTGTTCTTTTTGTACTGTACGCACCGCGCCTGGATTCCGAACGACTAAAGAATCCTGGGTGATGCCACTGGGTTCGGGATGCTCAGCCACGACCGCCGCGGCCCGAACGGGGTCCAGACTGGTCCGTTCGGAATCTTTTGGCGCGCCGGGTTCTAGCGCCAGGACCTGTTGCGGTGAGGTGGGCCGCGCCACATCAAAATCCTGCAACGCGTCCCCAGGCACGGCAGGGTCTGCGCGCAGTTCCTCGAGCACATGGCGGGCCACGTCGCGCACCCCTTTGGTAGCGTGGCTAAGGGCTTGCTTAATGAGCGCCATATACTCGGTGTCTCGAGCGATCGCTTCTGCGGGAGTCAGCGGGGCATCGTGCAGCTCGTAGACGCAACCCCGCAGGCAACCATGCTCGTCTCGTGCGCGCTCGACCAGGGTGAGCCAGCGCGTGACCCGCAATACGTTCAAAGCCCGGGCGATGGTCTCACGCGAAGCTTGGGCGCCGCAGGGGCTGGTGGCCAGATAGGGCTGCAGGTCCTCGTAGCGCGGGGCTCGTAGGTTTTTTTCGCCGACCAGCCAGCGCAGCACCTGCCAGGTATTGCGCTCCAGCGGGGTCAGGCGACGATCCAGCAACAAGGCCCGTGGCATCGCGTCATTGCCGCGGTAAACAAAACCCGGCTCGCCAGTTTCAGCCGTCGCCATGGACGCCTGCTCGCCGGCCTGTCGCGCCTGCTCTTGCTGCAACCGCTCCAGAACCTCATTGGACTGGCGCACGACGTCACGCCAATCGACACTGTAGAACTTCAGCATGGCGCACCTCCGTACAGCTCGATCTGCTGCCACACCAGCGTCAGGCTGATGTGCTGCTCTTCAGCCAGCATCATCATGGCGTCGAGTGGGTCATTGTCCGGGTCGTCCGCCCGCAACTGGCTCCAGCGGTTCCAGACGGCATGCTCCTGAGCTTCGCTAAGCTGAATCGGCCGGCCTCGGTGCGTCTCGATCTGCAGCACCCGGCGACGCAATGCGGTTTCCGAATGGTCCAGGCCAAAACAGCGGTACATGATGCTGGAACTGGCACCCAGCTTGAGGGCGCGGTTGATCAGGCGCTCGTTCTGCTCATCGCGTTCAGCCTGGATGATCAGCCGACGCAGCACCGTGAGGTCGACCTTGATCTCCACCCAGGAGATGCTCGAATGCGCCAGGTGCGAAAGCGTGGTGGGCGGCAGGGATTGCAATACCTTGATGTCCTCGTCGTCCAGGCCCAATGCCTTGCAGCGTTGCAAGCGGCCATGGTGCAGCTCATGCAGGACCTGGTTGAGCATGGCGTGGTTCAACAGATTGAAGGTCGTACCCATGGGGCACCTCCGGTTATCAGCGAGCGGGCGACAGCAGTAGTTCTATCAAGCGTCGGGACGTGCGAACCAGCGAGAGGGCTTGTTCGAACTGGATATCGGGCAGACGCTCAAGCTTCTGTGTCAAAGCCGGGAGCCCCTGAAGGGGCAGGTCATACACGCCCGTCAGTAGTTGGCCAAACAGCGCCGCGGGTAACTGCTGGCGTTGCTCCTGGTTGACGTCATCGTGCAGGCGCAGCAAGGCCGCCAAAATCAGTTGGATACCGATGCCCCGGGTGTTTAGCGACGCTGCTGGTTGAGCACAGAGAATAAAGCCCAGCCCGGTCTCCGAGGCTTCGACCAAATGCCTAGCGTCGGCGTAACCGGCGAGCTCTGCCGCCAGCGCGAAGGAGTTGTTGCGCAATTGATCGACGTCAGTGAGTTCGTTGGGCAACTCTGCCAAGGCGTTCACTGAGCCCAGCCTGTTGGCCGGAAGGTGTTGGGGAGCTGGTAGCGCGGATGCGGTAGTAGAGGGAAGGGCCTCTCCCGAATCGACGTCAGGTTGCCCCCTGGCAGCTGCCGAGGTAAAGGCTGTTTCATTGCCGTCCAGTGTCGTGACAACCTTGCGTTCAGCGTGCTGCGCCGAGTGATCAGGTTCCAGGTCGGGACACCCCGATGATGACAGCGATTGAGGGAGAGGCTCTGGCGATAGCAGCGATGTTGACAACTGTGGAACGCTCACCCCATACGGCGGGTCCTGCAACAGTTCCAGCGCCAACAGACGAGGTGAGCGCTCCAGAGCGGCCGCCATTTTGTCGAGAAGGGCGTCTTGAACTTCACTAATTTCCAGTTCCCCAATCGCTTCGTCAAATACGGACAGGACGTCAAACCACAACGGGCCAAAGCCACTCACGTCCGCCGCCAAACGATTCCAGGTCGCCTGGGCACGACTCCTCAAGGAAATGACGCGTTCGATGGCGTGTTTGCCGAGGCCTGCATAAAGCCGCTGGGGAATGGCGGGGAGCAGGTGGATCAGAGTGTCGAACATGCGACTGATATGCGGCTGTGAGATCGGGTAGCCGTCCTTGCTCAAGCGGCTTGCCAGCTCGCGCTGGCTCAGTGTTTTTCCATCCTCCTGCAGCAAATCCCTGGCCTTGGCCACGGCCAGCGCTCGTTCAATGAAGGTCAGAGGCCCATGCAGATCGCTTTCCGCCAGGTGGCCCAGCAAGGCATGGGTCTCTGATCGCCACGGCCGGAACAGGCAGGAAATGCGGAAGAAACGCTCGTCCCGGGTCTCCTGCCACAGTTCGCCGAGAATGCTCAAGCGCGTGTTGCCGCCATTGCTGATGATGAAGTGGCGTTCGTGCGGCCGGCGGGTAATTGACGGCGGCTGGTCCAACCCGCGTTCGCTGATGGACGCTTTAAGCTCCTCGTACAGCGGGTTGCGAATGAACCGCGGGTTGTGATCATACGGGCGCAGTTGCTCCAGGGTCACCACCATCGGTGTATCACAGGCAGGATCTGCCGGTTGCTCCAGACCAGGCGTGCTAGGAAAGTGGGAGTGCTGCAGCTTGCGGGTGATTTCCTCGGAGGTCGGTGTCTTCATGAGGGCAGCCCGGGTCAAGCCACGACCGTGGACGGACGCGGCACGGTGGTTGGAGAATACTCAGGAAGCTGTCTTGCGCCTGTCCGAGCCGGGCGCTGCCTTGATCAGTTGGCCGCGCCATTGCGGAAACAGTTCCAAGGCCAGGTCGCGCATCACCTGGGCGGCTGGACGGCCTTGGCTGCCCCGCACGGGATGCGGCTCGACACGGTGTACGGGCATCCCGAGGGTGGCGGCATTCAGATAGGCCACGCGGTCCGGAATAACCGTGTCGCAGAGACTGACGTGCGCATCGTCCGCGAAGGTCATCTGCAGACTCTGCATTATAAGGCGCGTATCTCGGCGGTTGAAATTGACCTGGTTAAGCAGCAGTTTAACCGGCGGCAGCGACACCCCCAGGTGCCGGTAGGGCTCCAACTCCTCGAATAGCCCCAGGGTGCCGCGGCGCAGCTCTCGCGCCGCGAGCATTTCGGGTGGCAAGGGGCACAACGCGCAGCCCGAGGCGAGGATGGCCATTTCGACGACGACGCTGCGAGCGCCTTGGGTATCCACGACTAGCACGTCGTAATTATCGGCAAAGGCTGGCAGGTGGTTGCGCAGCCGCAGGCGCCCGTCGGGCGCATGCAGCAGCAGGGTGTTGAGGTGACCGGCCCGATCATTGGAGACGATCAGATCAAGGCCGGGAATTCCGGTGGCGCTGATGACCTGATCGGCCGCCGTCAGGTTCTGTGCGATCAACTCGTAGCTGCCGGCGGCCCGGGGATGGGGCAGGGCATAGTAGCTGGACAGTGTCGGCTGGCTGTCCAGGTCCAACAGCAGAACGCGCAAACCGGCGTCGGCCAGCAAACCACCCAGGTTGGCGGCCACGGTCGTCTTGCCGGCGCCGCCCTTGGTTGAAATCAGCGAGAGAACGTCCATGGCTTCAGTCCCGGATCGACAGGCGTTCTTGCACCCAGTGCTCGATTTCCAGCGAGTCCCAACCAACAGCGCGCGTGCCAATGCGCCGGCACTGCGGAAACATCCCCGCTTTCATCAGGTTGTAGATGTGCGAGCGCTTGAAGCCAGTTTTTTGTTCGACCTCGTCACGGCGCATGATGTGGCGATCGGCGGAGGCGATGATGACGGTAGATTGCATGATGTCACTCCTTAGCGTCGTTTGGCGCGTGGTGGGATGTGACACTCAGTCAATAACCAGAACGGATGGATGTCATTGCCAGGCAATGGAGCCTATTGCCTGGCAATAACGTGAAAGCCTCAACCTGCCTGGGCCAAGCGCTGTCGGGCAGCCGCAAATTTCCGATCAAGGGTACGTTTGCTTATGCCTGGAAGGTGCGAGTAATGTTCGACTATGGCGTCTACGAATGCCGTTTGGGTTTTGTACACCGACAGCGATTGGCCAGAAGGCGATTTTCCCACGATCAACTCAAGCATCGAACCAATGATCACTTGCAGCACATAGAGGGTCGATTCGGAGGGCATCTTGAAGGTTTCCATCTGGGTGGACAGCATGTCGCGCTCTATACCTTGGGCCTTCAGTTCGGCGAGCAGCGTTGAGTGTTCAGCATGGAGCTGGTCGAATTCGCGCTTCAAGGTATCGAACGCTGCCTGTTGGGCCAAATAGGTACCAAGACTGATGCATTGGCTGTGGTCATTGCTTGCATCGAACAGAAAGTCGGGTTTGTCCTCGGGTGAGAATCGCAAAGCCCAAAATCGGAGATCGGAGTGCCTTAATTGCACGGTACATGCGCCACTCCGTGCTGGAAACGTAATCGGGTGGCCTAGATACCAGGCGGGAAGTTCGTGACAGTCGATCGCATCGCATAAACGTTCTAGGTAAACATGTAAGGTGGGCCAATGCTCCGAGTAATACAGTAGTTTCTCCGGATGCTCGAAAGCAGTATGGAGAATTTCTTTTTCGTATACGGTGAAGTGGCCCCACCGGATTGCAACGTCTACCGGAGTGTAATAGTTTCTGGCAAAGGGCATGGTTACGTCCCTCAAATTGTTGTTGCTGTCATCCCTGATGCGAACGAAAAAAAGCGCCATTCCTGGCTCGCGCGCATACTGCATATGAGGGTGGTTCTTGAGAGCTCGCCCGAGCGATCCAAGGGGCCCTGGCATTGAGTTCACTTCACTGGACTAAAAAATTGGATCCTCGTTCTGCGCGCTTTGTAACCGTGTGGATACATGCAGGGGTTTACGGTTGGGGATTTCGTACGCTAACCGCTGACAGACAGCCAAATCTTCGGATTATCAATGGCTTGGTTTGCTTCTGGTGAGCATGCTTGTCATCGTGCTTTGTAACATCCCGTTACAAAATGGCCGTTTGTATTGACTGAGTGAGGTGGCGCCTTCCTACTGTTAACTCGGTACATCGCCAATCAGGCACGCTGATGAAAAATGTCCATTTTGATCAGCGCGATGGCTACAGATCGTGTGTGACTGAGTCAATGAAAGCTTCGATCAGCACCCTCCATCGCCACCTAAGTGACGTAACCGCGGAGGAGGAATGAGAAGTGCCCAGCATGCTTTCACCTGCTGAACGATAGGAAGTGCCTGGGCAGGGGATGGTGGAATGACACCAACATCGCCATAACGGATATTCACGCGTTCTTCTTAGCTCTCTGCGCTGGAGTGCTCTCTTGAAAATTTTCTATGCTGGCGTAGAAAATGCAGCCCACCAGACGAGCGAAAAGCGTCAACGTCTCGACCAGGTCCGGGTCGTCAAACAACGCCGCGCGCGTGTCCAGGGCGCACAGTGCGCCGAATAGCGTGCCGTCTGGAAGCATGATCGGCACTCCCGCGTAGCTCTCGATGGCGTAGCGTTTGACGATGGGCCGTTCGCGGAGCTGTTCGTCATCACTCACCTTCGGCAAGAACAGCGCATGCGGGTTATTTCTGAACTCGCTGCACACAGTGGTCTCGATATCCACCGCATCCCCTGCTTCGATGCCGAACTGGGTGGGGTCATAGACCGAACACACCACCCATTCGCGGTCGGTGAACTTGGCGATGCCGGCGAAACGCAGCGTCGTCAGGCGGGTCACCAGCCGCAGGATGTTGGTGGTCGCCTCAATTTCCGCAATGGCAGCGCGTTCTGCTGCAGTCAGCAGGTTGCTCACAGATAACGGGGTATTGCTCATGGCTGGTTCCTGTCCCTGGAGAGGCCCCCTGTTTAAGAGGCGTTGTCATTGCTGCACGGCTTGTACCGAACCGCCATCGACACGCACGTTGCTGCCATTGATGAAGGAAGCCCGCTGCGATACCAGCAAGGCGATGACGGCCGCCACCTCTTCGGGCTGTCCTCTGCGCTGCTGCACGATGCCGGGGCGCTCTTGACGCAGGAAACTCTCGATGGCCTGTTCGAATGAGACACCCAGCTCCTGCGCACGCTGGCGCATCACGGCATTGGTCATGCCCGTCTCGATGAAAGCCGGGGCTACCGTATTGCACAATACACCGTGTTTAGCTTCCTGGTAGGACAGGTTTTTCACGAAGGCGGCGAGGGCGGCCTTGGCGACGTTGTACACCGCCTCCTCATGGTACGGTTGTGCGGCGTTCTCCGAAGTGATGCACACAAATCTTCCCCATCCGCGCGGGCGCATGCGTGGAATAGTGGCGCGGGCGACGCGCACCGAGGAGAAAAAGTCGGTCTGCCAGGCTTCCTCGTAATCAGCATCGCTGAGCTCCAGTGGATCGCCCTTGGCGCCGGTGACGCCTGCGGTATGCACGACGATATCAATCTTGCCAAAACGCTCTTCCCCCAGGGCCACCACGCGCTCGATGGCTCGCTGGTCGGTGATATCGGCAGGTACCACGAGGTTTTCTCCTGGTAAGTCGGCAGAGAGCAACTGCACTGCCTGCTTATCGCGATCGGTGAGCACCAGCAGCGCACCTTCCTCGCTCAGCAGTCGGGCAGTGGCTCGGCCAATGCCACCGCCGGCGCCGGTGACCAGCGCGACGCGCCCCTTGATTCCAAGATCCATAGTCACCTCTCTGTTGTCTCGAAAGACGGCAGCGCGTCGCGGCGCAACGCCTGCCGCGTCAGGTTAGGGCAGTGGATTGCCGCCTGTGACGCCGAACACCTCGCCGGTGATGTAGCTTGACTCTTGGCTCGCCAGCAGCACATAGAGGGGCGCGCACTCAGCAGGTTGGCCAGGTCGCCCCATCGGTGTTTCCGTGCCGAACTCGCGGATTTTTTCCTGAGGTTGGCCGCCGGAGGGTTGCAATGGGGTCCAGAACGGCCCGGGGGCTACGGCGTTTACACGAATGCCTTTGCTGATGACCTGCTTGGCCAAGGCTGTGGTGAAGGCCACGATGGACGATTTGGTGGGCGCGTAATCTAGCAACGTTTCCGAAGGCTGGTAGGCTTGGATCGACGCGGTGTTGATGATGGTTGCGCCGGCTGGCAAGTGAGGCAATGCCGCCTTGCATAGCCAGAACAATGCGTAGACGTTGGTCTTGAAGGTGGCGTCGAACTGCTCGGTGGTGAGCTGGGCAATGTCTTTTTGGGCGGTTTGCTTGCCAGCGACATTCACCAAGATATCAAGCCCGCCCAAGGCTTGGACTGCCTGGCTGATCAGCGTGGTGCAAAAAGCCTCATCCTTGAGGTCGCCGGGCAGCGTTACCGCCTTGCGCCCCTCCGCCTGGATCAGCTCCACCACCTCCTGCGCATCTGACTCCTCTTCCGGCAGGTAGCTGAGCACGATGTCGGCGCCCTCACGCGCAAAGGCAATGGCTGTGGCGCGTCCGATGCCCGAATCGGCGCCGGTAATCAACGCCTTGCGACCGGCCAGCCGGCCAAACCCCTTGTAGCTGGTTTCACCATGATCGGCCTTGGGCTGCAGAGCGTGCACACTGCCCGGTGCCGGTTGGGGTTGTTGTGGAAACGGCGGGGCCGGGTACTGGGTCAGCGGATCCTGCATGCGGTACTGGTTTTCAGTGGTCACGGAGTTTCCCTCAAGTGGATGGTCAAGGCTGCTAGCCTGTGACAGTGGGCGTGTCATGAGGGTGGAGAGCGCTGGAGAGGGGATCGTTCATTTTTTCTGGCCGGCAATGCTGTGGGCACAGGAGGTCTGCGGGCGAAAGGTGCGCTGAACGACCACCCCATGCTTTTGTCGGATAAACGTCGAACTGCGGCAGGAAAACAGACCATGCTTGGACGCAAACTGATGGAGTCTTCGCAAAGTCTGCTCGGCGACGGCGCATTGCCACGCGGACCTAGCAACTCGAAAGTCTTTCGTTTGACCATGGCGTTCATGGCGCTGGTGGTCGTGACCTTCATCGGTGTCGAGGGCTGGCGCGCGGAACGTGACTATCACCGTGCGTATGCTGTGGCGCAGGACTCGGTCAGCAACCTTGCGCGCGCTACCGCCCAGCATGCCGAGGACGCCGTCCGCGAAGTCGATGTGGTGACGGCGGGACTGCGTGAGCGTTTGGAAGGCGATGGACTGGGCAGCATCGATACGCCACGTATCCAAGGCCTGCTAAGGGAGCAAACGCTGCTGATGCCCCAACTGCAAGGGTTGTTCATCTACGGCCCGTCCGGCAATTGGATTGCCACCAGCCAGTACATTACCCCCGAAACCGCTAACAACGCGGATCGTGATTACTTCAATTACCATCGCACCCACGCCAGCCGCGATATTTTGATTGGCAAGCTGGTGAAAAGCCGGACCTCTCGCGAGCTGGTCATACCGGTATCTCGTCGCCTGGACAACCCCGATGGCTCGTTCGGGGGCGTGCTGCTGGGTACGCTCAAGCTCAGCTATTTTCTGGATTACTACGGTGATTTCCAATTGGACGACAAAGGCGCTTTGGTGCTGGCACTGCGCAGTGGCGAGGTGTTGGTGCGCCGTCCGTTCATGTCCCCGGCGGCAGACCTGAGTCTGGCGGAAAGTGAGATTTTCAAGCGTTACCTGCCCATATCTAACAAAGGCGTTGCCGAGGTGATGGCCGTAATCGACAACACGCCGCGGCTATACGCCTACAGAGCGCTCGCCTCCTACCCGTTGGTGGTGGAAGCAGGTTTGTCGTTGGAGTCCATCGTGGGGCCTTGGCGCCACGATTTGTTCAAATCAGCGGCAGTGCTGTTGATCCTGCTGGCCGGGTTAAGTGGTTTCGGCGTCATC
Source organism: Pseudomonas sp. JC1203 (assembly GCF_056175065.1). Classification (NCBI taxonomy): domain Bacteria; kingdom Pseudomonadati; phylum Pseudomonadota; class Gammaproteobacteria; order Pseudomonadales; family Pseudomonadaceae; genus Pseudomonas; species Pseudomonas sp. JC1203. Next base: position 378,084 of record NZ_JBWCAM010000002.1, on the reverse strand, counting down.
GTTCTGAATCAGCTACGCGGCCGCATGGCCTTGGAGAAAGAAATCAGGCTGGCCCATCAGGCGGTTCGCGACATGGCGTTGACCGATAGCCTGACCGGCCTGGGCAATCGAGGCAAGCTGGACTTGACGCTGACCCGCGAAGTCGAGCGTGCCAGGCGTGAGCAGACCCCTATCGCCCTGGTGATGTTGGATGTCGATTACTTCAAGCGATTCAATGACCGCTATGGTCATCCTGCCGGAGACGCGTGCTTGCGGCAGGTGGCGGCAACCATCCAGGCGACACTGAAACGACCGGTCGATATGGCTGCTCGTTTTGGCGGTGAAGAGTTCACGGTGTTACTGCCTGACACCGACCTGGCAGGCGCCTGCGCGATCGCCGAGCAGATCCTTCAGGCCATCCGCACGCTGGGGATAGAACACTTGGATCACCCGCAACAACAGGTCACTGCCAGCGCCGGTGTTTGCTGCCGCAGGCCGGCGCTTGAGTTCGCGAGCCCCGCCAGTATGATCGCTGCCGCTGATGCCTGCCTGTACATGGCCAAGCGTCAAGGCAGGGATCAATGGTGCTGCGAAGTCGGCCATGAGGCACTGACGCCTTCAAAGGTGTAGGTGATCACCTCAGGGAGTCCGGGGATGTGCGGGGTTGGCACCACTCGTCTGCGCTGGTGCTGATTACTTGAACGATGGTGAGGTGTGCCGGGACTGATACTGCATGGTCAGCGAACTCGCCAGCCAAGCACCGGAGATCACCATGAAAGCAATCGTCTATAACGGACCGCGCGATGTGAGCATTCAAACCGTGCCCGACGCCAGGATTGAGAAGGCCACCGACGTGCTGGTTCGCGTGACCACTACCAATATTTGTGGTTCCGACTTGCATATGTACGAAGGGCGTACCTCGTTCGAATCCGGGCGAGTATTTGGGCATGAGAACCTGGGGGAGGTCATCGAAGTCGGTGCTGCGGTAGAGCGAATCAAGGTGGGTGACAGGGTCTGTCTGCCCTTCAACATCGGCTGTGGATTCTGTGAAAATTGCGAGAAGGGCCTGACCGGCTTCTGTTTGACCGCCAACCCGGGCAGCGCAGGCGCCGCTTATGGCTTCGCCGAGATGGGACCCTACCAGGGCGGGCAGGCGGAATTGCTCCGTGTGCCCTTCGCAGACTTCAATTGCCTGGTACTGCCGGAGGACGCCCAGGAGCGTGAAGACGATTACGTGATGCTGTCGGACATCTTCCCCACCGGTTGGCATGCTACCGAACTGGCCGGCTTGCAACCTGGTGAAAGCATCGCCATTTACGGCGCCGGGCCGGTGGGCTTGATGGCGGCTCATTCGGCAATGATCAAAGGCGCGTCCCAAGTGTTTGTGGTCGACAATCACCCGGACCGCTTGCGGCTTGCGGCACAATTGGGTGCCACGCCCATTCATTCCCTCGAACAAGAGGCCGTGGACCAGATTCTCCACCTGACCGATGGCAAAGGCACGGATCGCGGGTGCGAGTGTGTGGGTTACCAGTGTTGCGATCGGCACGGCCACGAGGCCAACCACCTGACCATGAACAACCTGGTGGCATCGACCAAGGCCACGGGCGGTATCGGTGTGGTCGGGGTATTCGTGCCACAGGACCCGGGGGCGAAAAACGAGTTGGCTAAAGAAGGCAAGATGGCCTTTGACTTTGGCGCCTTCTGGTTCAAAGGGCAGCAGATTCGTACCGGGCAGGCCAACGTCAAAGCCTACAACCGCCGACTCGCGGCCCTTATCCACCACGGACGGGCCACCCCTTCGCAGATCATCTCTCATCGGCTAAAGCTTACCGATGGCCCTGATGCTTACCAGCATTTTGATGCGCGTGACGAAGGCTGGACTAAGGTGGTGCTCAAACCTGGGGCGTAACGATCCCGGGCTGACCGGTTGCAGTCATGTGAATGAGGTCCTGGAGAGTCGAACTTGCCCACTAGCCTGCGTTCCTATGCCAAGGTGCCACCATCGTGGTGCCTTTCAGCATTGCAGTCCGGGGCGCTTCATGAGTACCAGCGAGATCCACCGTCTTCAAGCCGAGATTGCCAGGCTCACGCAGCAATTGGCTGAAGCTGAGCATCGGCTTGCTACCGATCAGCAACCCGGCGCGCAGGCGCTAAAGGCCAGCCAGCGTCGCTATCAGCGCCTGCTGGACTCCATTGATGAAGGGTTCTGTATCATCCGTATGCGCTTCGACGAAAACGGAACGCCTGCAGATTACCAATTCATCGAGACCAATCGCGCTTTCCAATCGCATACGGGCCTGCAAGACGCCTGCGGCAAGTGGATGCGTGAACTGGCGCCTGATCATGAGCAGCACTGGTTCGATATCTACGGCGAGATTGCCAAAAGCGGCAAGGCCGCCCGTTTCGAACAGCGTGCCGAAGCCCTGAATCGCTGGTACGACGTGCGGGCCTCGGCCGTGGGCAACGATGGCGAACTGGTTGCCCTGCTGTTCAGTGACATCAGCGCCCAGCGTCAGGCCCAAGAGGCTTTGCGGAAAAGCGAGGCATACTGGCGAGGCATATTCGAGAACCTCAATGATGGCTTGGTGCTGGGCGAGTTGATCCGCGACGCTGAAGGCCGGGCCGTGGACTGGCGCTACCTCGATGTCAATCGCGCCTGGGGCGACAAGGTGGGCATCGATCCTGCGAGCACCAAGGGAAAAACAGTCCGGCAGGTATTTCCATCCGTGGAGACCTTCTGGATCAGTGGGCCGGCAGAGGCCGTCGCGCTCGGTGAGTCTATCGCGTTCAACCACCAGGTGGGCAATGCCCGTCGCTGGTACGAGGGTCGGATCCACCCGCTGAGTGGTGACAGGTTCACGATCATTCTGCAGGACGTCACCGAGTTCTACATCTCGACGGCGCGCCGCAGTGCGCTGCTGGAGTTAGGGGATCATCTGCGCGAGCTCAGTACCGACGCGGCCATGGCGAACGCCGCCACCACCGCAGTGGTCAGGGCGCTGAATGTCGAGGGGGCGTATTACCTGGCGTTGGATGACCGCGGTAGCGCTTCGCGGGTCGCGGCGTCGGGCACCGAACTGCTCGAGCCCGCGCTCATCGCGATGCTGCCTTGCACGCAATGGTTCGCCGTTGACGACCTTGGACGAGACCCCAGGACCCGAGCCTGGAAGGGCGATGCGCCCTTGGCGGTGATGAATATCCCGATTCTGGAGAAAGGCCGCGCGATTGCCTCGCTGCTGATTTTCACGCGCGCAGAGCATACGTGGAGCGAGTCGGAATCGCGGTTTGCCCGCGATATTTTGGAACGCACCAACAGCGCGGTCGCGCGTAAACGGGCCGAGGAGGAGTTGCGCAATCTCAATGCTTCGCTTGAGCAGACTGTCTTGCATCGAACAGAGGCGCTGCTGCATTCAGAAGCGCAGTTGCGCCAGGCGCAAAAAATGGAGGCGGTCGGCCAGTTGACGGGCGGCATCGCTCACGACTTCAACAACCTGCTCACAGGCATATCCGGCAGCCTGGAGATGATGCAGAAACGTATCGCCCAGGGTCGCATCACCGAGCTGGACAAGTATCTGTCGGCCGCCCAGGGCGCTGCGCGTAGGGCTGCGTCCCTGACCCATCGGCTCCTGGCTTTTTCGCGCCGCCAGACGCTTGACCCCAAGGCGACCCATGTGGGGCGTTTGGTGGACGGCATGAAGGAACTCATCGCCAGAACGGTCGGGCCGTCCATCGAAACCCGGATGCGGACGGGCAATGATGTCTGGCCGGTATACGTGGACGCCAACCAGCTTGAAAACGCTCTGTTGAACCTGTGCATCAACGCCCGGGATGCCATGCCCGATGGCGGCAGGCTGACCGTTGATGCGGGTACGTGCACGCTAGACGCCCGCTGCGCAGCGGCCTTGGACCTGCCTCAGGGCGATTACGTGTCGTTGTCGGTGTGCGACACGGGCACCGGCATGCCGCCAGACGTGGTCGCCAAGGCATTCGAGCCGTTCTACACCACAAAGCCTATCGGCATGGGCACCGGCCTTGGCCTGTCGATGATTTATGGCTTTATTCGTCAATCGGGTGGCCAGGCGAAAATCGATTCGCAGGTAGGTCAGGGCTCGACCGTAAGCTTGTACCTGCCGCGGCATAGGGGAGAGGACGCTGCCGTCGAACCTTCACGAGTTCCCGCGATGCCCAAGGCCGGGGAGGGCGAGACGGTGCTGGTGGTCGATGATGAACCCAGTGTCCGCGTGTTGGTGATGGAAATACTGGAGGAACTGGGATATCACGCGATTGAGGCTGCCGACGGGCCCTCCGGGCTGCGGGTGCTTGAGTCCAGTGCCCGGATCGATCTGCTGGTGTCTGATGTCGGCTTGCCGGGTAACATGAACGGCCGGCAAATGGCGGACGCTGGCCGAGTGATCCGGCCGCAGCTCAAGGTGCTGTTCATTACTGGATACGCCGAGCAAGCCGTGATTGGTAGCGGCGATCTGGACGCAAATATGCACATCATGACCAAGCCGTTTTCGGTGGAGGCGCTGGCCGTGCGGATCAAAAGCCTGATGGATGCGTGCTGAACTCAGGCAAACAGCAGGCAGAAAAATCAAACTTACAGGGCTGGGGGCTTTCTGCTGTAGACACCTTTGGAGATCCTGTCATGACCAAGCCAGACCAACAGCCAAATACCCCGCAGGGCCCGCACTCTTCAGATCAGGCCAAACCCAAGCCGGATCTGGGGTTCGATCCCGACTCCCCCGATCTGGAAGATCCTGAAGTGGATCCGCAAGGCCCGGCGATAGCGCCCAAGGACTCACCACGGCGCAAATAGAATCTTTGCGCCGTCGAGGCTACATAAGCCCGGAGCGGGCTGCTGCCGCTTGGCGTGCCATCAGGGGCGCTTGCGGTGCATCGGCAGCGGTTGTAGAGACCAGGGCCCCTCGGCCCAAAATTGGTCGCCACGTTAACCTGCGTGGCTTTATGATGGTCTGTCACAGGAGCATTTTCCTTACCCGTCAGCCATTGTCCTTAAGGATATTCATGAGCAGCCCCCGCGAGCGCACAACGTTCTCTTCCGATGAAGCAGACCGCCGCAGTGATTTGCCTTTTGCGATCGTGGGTATCGGGGCATCAGCGGGTGGGCTGCAAGCAGTAAAGCGCTTTCTGGAGCACATGCCGGCCGATAGCGGAATGGCGTTCGTGGTGATTTTCCATTTGTCGCCCGATCATCAGAGCTTCGCCGACCAGCTGCTGCAAGGTGTCACTGCCATGCCGGTAATACAGGTCAGCGGCCGCGTGCGCATCGAACCCGATCATGTCTACGTGATATCCCCGTCTCATGACTTGTCCATGGTTGATGGCCATTTGGGTGTGACTCCGCAGATCACGCGGCGGGCCACTCATGTGGCTATCGACTTGTTCTTTCGCGACCTGGCCGAAACCCACCGCGAGCGGGCGTTTTGCCTAGTACTGTCGGGTACCGGGGCGGACGGCGCTGTGGGGCTGTCGCGGATCAAAGAACAAGGTGGTGTGACCTTGGTGCAGACGCCCGAGGACGCGGAATTCGACGGTATGCCGCAGTCGGCAATTGCCACGCAGATGGTGGATTTTGTGCTGCCGGTGGCGCAGATGCCGGCCAAGCTCATCGAACTCTGGCACAACGCCCAGCAGATCGTGTTGCCTGCCGATGCGGGCGTGGCCCACGCCCCCCGTAGCGAGCACGAGGCGGCGCTTGCCGAGCAATCCGTGCAGGAGATTCTGATTCAGCTTCGCCTCGGCACCGGCCATGACTTCAAGCACTACAAGCGCGCCACGGTGCTGCGTCGCATCGAGCGGCGCATGCAGGTGACCGCGCAGTCAGACCTGCGCGGCTACTACCAGTACCTGGTTGAACATCCCTCGGAGACCAAGGCGTTGCTGGGGGACATGCTGATCGGGGTTACAAATTTCTTCCGTGATCCCGAGGCCTTTGAGGCCCTGGAACAAGATGTGCTGCCACAGCTGTTCAGCAGCCTGGATGCGCGCGGCCGGCCGCAGGCAGAGGTGCGTGCCTGGTCGGCGGGTGCATCGACCGGCGAGGAGGCCTACACGCTGGCGATGATGCTCAGTGATCAGCAGATGGCCAGTGGTTCCATGGCCAAGCTGCAAGTATTTGCCACCGATATCGATGAGCGTGCCGTGGCCTCTGGCCGCACCGGTACTTATCCGTTGGCCATTGCTGCCGATGTCCCGCCGGCACGCCTACGCAAATATTTCATCCGCGAAGAATCCTGCTATAAGGTGCGCAAGGAGATTTGTGAGAAGGTGCTCTTCGCCCGGCATAGCTTGCTGGTAGACCCACCTTTTTCTCAGATTGACCTGATTGTTTGTCGCAACCTGCTGATCTACCTGGAACGCGATGTACAACGTGAGATCCTGCAGATGTTCCATTTTGCCCTGAACCCGGGTGGCTACCTGTTCTTGGGTTCCTCGGAGTCGGTGGACCTGTGCCCGGAGTTGTTCATTGCCCTGGACAAGAAAAATCGCATCTTCCGCGCCAAGACCGGTGCGCCGACCGAGCGGCGCCTGCTGAGCATGCCGCGCGGCGGTTACTCGCGTCCATTCGGGGAGCTGACACCCCCTTCGGCCGCCCCCCAACGCAAACTCTCGTTTGCCGACATTCATGCCCGCGCACTGGACCGCATGACGCCCCCCAGCATGATCGTCGATCACAATGCCGACATCATGCACCTGAGTGACGGCGCAGGCCGATTTTTGCGCCATGGCAGCGGCGAGGTCACGCGTAACCTGCTCAACCTGATCATCCCGCCGTTGCGCCTGGAGCTGCGTACGACCTTGTTCCAGGTGCAGCAAACTGGCGAGGCGGTCCGGGCGCGCCCGGTGGAGCTGCACCGAGACGACGTTCAAGTGCAGGTAGAGATAACCGCTCACCCCTACGCGGACAAGGAAACCGAGAATGAGTGCGTACTACTGATTTTTGACGAGCGCAAGGTCGAGGACACCGATTTGGACGCCGGGCTCACCGCGCTGGCCGAGAATCAGGTGTTGGCCAACCTGGAGCGCGATCTACAGCGCACCAAACTGCAGCTGCAGGACACCATCGAGCAATCGGAAATTTCCAGCGAAGAGCTCAAGGCGTCCAACGAGGAGATGCAGGCGGTCAACGAAGAACTGCGCTCGGCTACCGAAGAGCTGGAAACCAGCAAGGAGGAGCTGCAGTCCATCAACGAAGAACTGCTGACGGTCAACACCGAACTGAAGTCCAAGGTGGAGGAGACCGACAAGGTCAATGATTACCTGACCAACCTGATCGCCTCCACCGACATTGCCACGGTGTTCCTCGACCGTACAATGCGCATCAAATGGTTCACCCCGCGTGCCACGGATCTCTTCAGCATGCTACCGATGGATACCGGGCGCTCCCTGCTGGACATCACGCACCGGCTGTCCTACGAGGAAATGGTCAGTGACGCCAGGACGGTGTTCGACACGCTCAGTACCATCGAGCGCGAAGTGTGCAGCACGGATGGGCGTTGGTATATCGCCAGGCTGCTGCCCTATCGCTCGTCCGAGAACTACATCGACGGCATGGTATTGACCTTCATCGACATCACCATGCGCCGTGAAGCCGAGGAAGAACTGCGCCTGGGCGAGGAACGCATGCGCCTGGTGGCCGAGAACACCCGTGATTACGCGATCATCGTCCAGGACGAGCAGGGACTGGTGACCAGCTGGAACACCGGCGCCGAGCTGATATTCGGTCACACCAAGGCGGAGGCCGAAGGCCGCTATTTCGATTTCATCTACTGCCCTGACGACCGAGCCGCCGGCGTGCCAGAGGCGGAATTGGAGGCTGCGCGGCACCAGGGGCGCACCGAGGCCGAGCGTTGGCACCTGCGACGCGATGGCAGCCGGTTCTATTGCGCCAGCGAGCTGAGCTTCCTGCGGGGCGACAACTTCAAGGGGTTCGTCAAGATCGCCCGCGATCTGACCAGCCATGTCGAACTGCAGCGCGAACAGTCCCTGCGCCTGGCCGAAACCCAGAGCACCAGCCAACTGAAAGATGAATTTTTCGCGGTCATGTCCCATGAGCTCAAGCACCCGTTGAACCTGATTCAGCTCAACGCCGAAATGCTTCGGCGCCTGCCGATGATGAGCCGCAACAGCACTGCGGCCAAGGCAGTGGACACCATTCGCGATGCGGTGACCAGCCAGGTTCGGATCATCGACGACCTACTGGACGTGGCTCGGGTGCGCACCGGCAAGCTGCAATTGCAGCGTGTCACGGTCAGCCTCAGCGCGCTGATCCGGGAAGTGAGTCGCGCTTTGGCCGACCGTCGTGGCCCGCAGTTGTTGATCGACTTGCCCGATCCGGCCGAGGAGCCCCTGATGGTGGACGCCGATCCCACGCGCATCGAACAGGTGCTGTGGAACCTGCTCAGCAATGCGCAGAAGTTCACCCCGGCCGAGGGACAGGTTCGCCTCAGCGCCTGCCGCTTCGGTGATGAGGTCAAGGTGGACATTGTCGACACCGGCCCGGGTATCGCGCCAGAGCAACTGGACACCATCTTCGACTTGTTCACCCAGGCCGATACCGCCCATTCCCGACGGCATCGCGAAGGCCTGGGGATCGGCCTGTCACTGGTGCGCCAGCTGGTGGAAGCCCACGGTGGCAGCGTCCGGGTGCATTCGGCTGGGTTGGGCCAGGGCAGCCACTTCACCGTGCTGTTACCGCTGAGTTTCCAGGCGCCGGAGCCTGTCGATCCAGCGGACGACGGCGTCACCGGTGGCCAGCTGGTGGGGCTCAAGATACTGCTGGTGGATGACTCGCCCGAGGTCTTGGACGCGCTGACCCTGCTGTTGGAGATGGAGGCCGCCAATGTTCACGCTTTTGCTGATCCGCACAAAGCCCTGGAGGCCGCCACACAAGATAGCTACGACCTGATCATCTCCGACATCGGCATGCCTGGGATGAATGGCCATGAGTTGATGCAGGCGTTGCGCGGACTGCCGGCAATGGCGCACACCCCAAGTATCGCCCTGACGGGTTACGGGGCCTCCACCGACCTGACGCGCAGCGAGGCATCAGGCTTTACCCGTCACGTGGGCAAACCCGTAAACTTCGATCAGTTCATCGAAGTGATCGTCGAGGTCTGTCCACCGCGCGTTTGAGGTCTCGGCACCTCACTCAGGAGGCTGAGGGAGAACGCCAGCAGGGCGATCGCTCCCACGCCATGACCCATTGAGCAAACGCCTCGGGCGGCATGGGCTCGGCAATCCCGAAGCCTTGCGCCAGTTCGCACCCCAGTTCCAGCAAGCGCGCGCCCTGGGCGGCGCTGTCGACGCCTTCGGCGATGATCTCATGGCCAAAGGCTGCCGCCAGGTCGAGGATAGCGCGCAGGATGGGAATGTCCCGGCTGGAATCGAGCATGTCCTTGATGAACGTCTGGTCGATCTTGACCTGGGCCACCGGCAGGCGCTTGAGATAATTGAGCGACGAGTAACCTGTACCGAAGTCATCCAGCGCAAACCGAATGCCCATGCTCATGCACGCGCGCAGTGTACGCGAGACTTCTTCCAGGTCCTCCAGCGCACTGGTTTCCAATATTTCCATCATCAAGCGATCGCGCTCAAGGTCTGGGAACGCCGCCAAGCGCTGGGCAAGGGTTGTCACAAAATCCGGATGCTGCAGTTGCCGCGCACTGACGTTGATGCTGACCGGCAGGTCCAGCCCCATGCCCTTCCAACTGCGCAGTTGCTGTAGCACATGATCCAGTACCCACAGGCCCACGGCGTGCGCCAGGGCATTGCTTTCCACCAACGGTAGGAAGCTTTCGGGCATCAGCAAGCCACGCTCCGGGTGCAGCCAGCGCACCAGGGCTTCGGCACCGACGACCGAGCCGGTACGCAGATTGACCTTGGGTTGGTAGAACACGCGCAGCTCATGGTTGCGAACGGCGCGCTCGATTCTGTCCAGGAAAGCATCATTGCCGCGCACGTCCAGATCGTTTTGCGCATCGAACACGTGCAGGCGGTTCTTGCCGGCCAACTTGGCTTGATACATCGCCTGGTCGGTCTGACGCAGCAATTGGTCGGCGCTGACTTCGCTCTCCTGTGGGAAATAGCTGACGCCAATGCTGGCCGACAGACGCAGCTGTAACTGCTCGGTGTGGATGACCGTGCTGGCGGCCGCCAGCAGGCGATCGAGCATGGCGCCGCTGTCACTGAAATGGTCGAGGTCGACAATCAGCGCCACAAATTCATCGCCGCCCAAGCGCGCCAGAGTGCAGGCTTCACGGAGGGTCTTGCTCATCCGTCGGGCGACGATGCTCAGTACCTTGTCGCCGATTTCGTGGCCGTGCAGGTCGTTGATCGCCTTGAAACCATCCAGGTCCAGGTAGGCCACGGCCAGTTTGCGCCCGTGCGCCAGCGCATCGGTCATGGCTTGTTGGAGTCGCAGGGCAAGCAGCGTACGGTTGGGCAGGCGGGTCAGGGGATCGTAGTGAGCAATGTACTCCAGCTGTCGCTGGTATTCGTGTAACTGGGTGTCGTCGCTGAACAGGGCGACGAAGTTGCGTACCTCACCGCGTGAGTCGATGATTGCGCTGATGGTTTGGCGGGTGACGTAGGTATGGCCATCGCGGTGACGGCTCAGCAGCGTGCCTTTCCAGTGTTGCTCCTGTTCCAGCCGATGCCACAGGTGCTGGTAGGCGCTGTTGGCGCCGGTCTCGGCTGCCAGGGCCTGCAGGTTCATGCCCAGGGCATCATTGTGGGAGTAGCCGGTGATGGCGCTAAAGGCGGCGTTAACTTCGACGATCGTCCCGTCTGGAGCTGTGACCATGATGGCTTCACGGGCGTGACTAAAAACTCGGTCGGCCAGGCTCAGGCGCCGTTCGACAGCATGCCGGGCCGATAGGTCGGTCAATACGATACGCATCGTCGCGGGCGCTGTGCCGTGGGCGGCGCAATTGAGACGTGCCAACCAGGAACTGCAACCTACTCGCAGCAGCGAGAGTTCGTGTTCCTGGGGCTCGGAGGTAGCGCCTCCATTGACCATGGTGATGTGCCATTTGTCCCGATCTTCGACGGCCACAAAATCGCTGAAGCGTCTGTGCAGCAAGTGCTCGCGCGGTGCGCCGAACAAGCGTTCTCCGGTTTGGTTGACGGCCTCAATTGTGCCATTCACGCTCAGGGTCAAAAAACCGACCGGCGCCTGCTCGTAAAGGTCTTGATAAAGGTCGCGTGAGACTTCCAAAGCCAGGTGCGCCGTGCGCAACTCATCGTTCTGCATTTGCAGTTCAAGCTGGTGAAGCTGTAACGCCTGGACCAGCCGCTCACTGTCGGCGCCTGAGAGCGCGGCGGGCATATCGCAAGCACGATTTCTGTGGGGCGATTCCATGGTGTACGGGCCTCTGCTAGCGCTGTGTGGGGAATAGCGGTGTTGACCACGATCTACGCATGCTAGAACAAGCTGGCCAATGGCCGCGCCTAAGTGGAGAGCCTAGCGTCATGCGCAAGCCGCTTGCAACGCAATCCCTACGGACGGTTCGGAGAAAGAGCGTATTTGCACGGTAGTTGCCGCCGTCCCCTACTCCGAACCAGGCGTAGTTCACCCCGCCTCAAATGGGGGTGCGATTTCGCCTCCTCGAAGGCGTTGAATCCGTGGACGACGCGTTCGCCCAAGCAGATAACGCTCGCGCTGGCCGCAGAAACGCGCGTTAATGATTTGTCGCGAATTAGACAAGGCGAATACTTATGGAACAGCTACCCCGCCTGCAAAGCGGTATCAAGGGCCTGGACGCCCTTCTCAAGGGTGGGCTGGTTGCCGGTTCATCCTACATCGTGCAAGGGCGGCCGGGATCTGGAAAGACCATCCTGGCGAACCAGCTGGCGTTCAATCACACCCAGCAGGGGGGACGAGCGCTGATCGCCACGCTGCTCGCGGAGTCGCATGAAAGGCTGTTCCAGTACTTGTCCACGCTCAGTTTTTTTGATGCCTCAAAGGTTGGCGAGGAAATTCAGTTCGTCAGTGCATTCGATACCCTGGAAAACGAGGGGTTGCCGGAAGTCGTCAAGCTGTTGCGCCGAGAAATCAGCCGTCAGAAAGCCACGGTATTGGTGGTTGACGGATTGCTCAACGCTCGGTCGAAGGCAGGCTCGCAGATCGACACCAAGAAGTTCATCTCGGAACTGCAGGGCCACGCGGCATTTTCCGGCTGCACGGTGCTGTTCCTGACGAGCTCGCGCTTGGACGACGGAAGTCCAGAACACACGATGGTCGACGGCGTGATCGAGATTGGCGAGGAATTGGTCGGTACGCGCTCAGTGCGTCGAATTCAGATGCGCAAAACCCGAGGTAGCGGCGCATTGTCAGGGCTGCATGAGTGCGAAATCGTCGATGAGGGCCTGGTCGTTTATCCTCGGCTTGAAGCCTTGTACAGCCGGTTTCTACCTGACGAGGCTGCTGAACTAAGGCGTGTCACCAGCGGGGTGCCAGCACTTGATGTGATGATGGGGACAGGGCTCGCTGGGGCCTCCGTTACCATGGCGATGGGGCCTTCGGGCGCGGGCAAGACCTCTCTGGGCATCCACTTTATAGCGGCGTCGAGTCCAGAAGCGCCAGGCCTTCATGTCGGTTTCTATGAAAGCCCGCAGCGTTTGACGTTGAAAGCTCAAGCACTGGGTTTTGATTTTGCTTCGATGCGTTCATCCGGTGCATTGCACCTTGCCTGGTATCCCACCTCCCAGGGGCTGGTCGATGCCCTTGGCGCTGATCTGTTGCGTCAAGTGGACGAGCACCATATTAAACGCGTGGTGATTGATAGTCTGGGCGGGCTCGCGCGTTCGGCCACCAACACGCCGCGGCTCGCTGATTTCTTCAGTGCTTTGATGGGCGAATTGCGCAGCCGCGGCGTGACGGTGTTCACCACTTGGGAAGTGCAAGGTATTTTCGGGCCGGAGCTAGCGTCACCGGCACCTGATCTGTCCAGCGTCGTCGACAACATTGTGGTCATGCGCTTCGTTGAGTATGAAGCTGAACTAAAAAGGATGCTCACGATTCTCAAGGTGAGGGACAGCGACTACGATGCTTCCATGACCGAAATGGTCATTGGCGAGCGTGGTATCGATTTGGTCAAAACATTCAAGCGCGCGGTTGCGGTGTTGTCGGGCTCTCCCACAATGACTTAGCAATTCTGAGCTATCGGGACCCCTAGACATGACGACCATTTTGATCGTCGATGACGAGTATCTGATCGCCGACATCCTTAGGTTTGCTTTGGAGGAGGCGGGCTATTTAACGGCCACGGCGAGCAATGGTAGGAAAGGGCTCGAAGCCCTTTGGCTCCATCAGCCCGATTTAGTCATTACTGATTTCATGATGCCGCAAATGAATGGCCTAGAGCTCGCTCAGGCCATCAAGGCCTCTGCGGAATTTGCAGGCATTCCGGTGCTGCTGATGAGTGGCGGGCATGTGCAGGAGGGGACAGCGCATCCACAGTTCTTCCACGCCATTTTCGAGAAGCCGTTTGCAGTGGATGATGTCGTGGCCATGGTTAGATCGTTAGTGCCAGCTTCCGATCGGCCAATGAGCGCGCCTGAGGGTGAGTAGATCCACAGCCGGCTCAGTCACCTGGCTTTCATCGCGTGCGTTGGTTTTGCGATGGGCGAACTAGAGGATCAGCTCGATAGTCCCAGCTATGCACGATGATGGTGCCCATTAAAAACAGCTACCCGAACAACGCGTCAACATCGTCCGCGTTGTTGACGCGGTGTCTATCGCTTTTTTCAACTCTTTGGGCATAGTCGCCACAGTCCCTCAGGGCGCTCAGTTCCTCATCTGAGATGATCTCCAAGGCATGGCGCAGGTCGGGGTCCTCAGCGATAAGCAGGCTTCGGTAGTTGATGAGTGAGTCGTCCATGGCAAAAGCCTTCGTGTTGCAAACCGAGTTGAAGTTCCGAGCTAAGCGCGCAGCCAAAAAGAGCCCGCCACTGCTTGGGGACGTGCGAGGCGGTGATACCGAATTGGCATTGCAGACAGCGTTTGAGTTTAGTTGAGCGACGCTGAGGTGCGAAAACTGGAACGACGAGTGGCGATTGCCCTATGTGTTTGGCTTGTTCAGCTCTACCCCCGGAGGAGGCCTTGCGAGTTAGCCGACGGGGCCTAATAAGCGGCTACGTGAACGTGACCATCGTTGACGGAAAGGTTGTTGCGGTAAAAACCTCAAAAGCAGAGCAAATCATAAAAAGTCGTTGGGCCTCATCAATTGTCTCAGCTTGGTTGTAGCAGAGCAGCAGGAGGGTGGCGCTTTCGAAAAGCTGACGGTGTCATGCCGTTCTAATTTGTGAGGCGGCCGCTTCCGCATTTCACCGTCCTGACTAAGGGCAGGCGACGGCGCAAGGCCTCGACCTCCCGATGCTGGGCTGTAATCCCTGAGGCCGTGCGGGTCTCGCCGGCCAAGGCCAGCCGAGCATTTTCCCGGATGAAGTCTCGAAGCTCTGCGCTTGCCAGCTGAAGTGTCTGCCTAAACGCCTCTGGCGTTCTCATTGTGTGTCGCCTGGCCAAGCGTCAACGGCACGCCTGTGTCATAAGACCACACTAGCTTGTGCTCATGACTGCTTTCTTCGCGCATTGCCGACGGGAAGGCAATCAACGGAGCCGGGGCATGCCTGCTAGCGCCCGGGAATTGGAGGGGCCTAGCTGGAGGTGAGGGGCGGGACGGGTGAGGCATTGATCTGGGTGATGATGCGCAACACGTTCAACTCGCGGTGACTGAGCCAGCGCAGGTTGCTGGACACTGGCCCTGGACGCCATCCGCATGCACTCACCCTCACCTGTGTAGTCGCAGCAAGTACATCGACGGACAACGACACCGGCAGGCGCTAGCGAGACCGCGCAGCCTGGTGACAGCGCAATGAGGGAGGATCGTGTCGGTTCCGGACAGCAAACATTCCATCACTCACCGATCACCCCACGCCGCCTGTCCATCGTGAATGGCGGTAGCGACATGCCCGTCTCGACTAATCGGTCTAAAAGCAGCTTTAAGACGTCAAGCCGACACATCCGCCCCGGCGTTTTTGCGCAACCGGTCCAGATAGTCAGCCCACTGCTGGGCGGCTTCCCGGCGCTGCACCAGCAGTTGCGCACGCGCATACACCGCGCCCAGCGCGCCCGGCATGCGGTGCGACAGCGACAGCTCCAGCACGATAGGATCGATGCCCAGGTGTTCATGGGCGATGGTGCGGTAGGTGGCCCTGAATCCATGGGCGGTGATGTCGTACTCCGGCCAGATCTTCTGAAACGATTTGAGCATGGAGGTCGGGTTGATCGGCCGGCCGGGATAGACTGGCGAGTCGAAGACCCAACCGTTGCCCTGATCATCCACCACACGCGTCTTGCGCAGCTCGCGCAGCAGCACCAGGGCCTGCTCGGGCAAGGGGACGATGTGCTTGCTACGGTCCAGGTGCTTGGTTTTGCTGACCACATAGCGCCAGTCGGCGCCGACCAGGTCGACGTCCTCCCAGCGCATCCTGACCAGCTCACCGGGACGCACCGGCAGCATCACCAGCAGGCGCATGGCCGCTGCCACGGCGCCGGTGCTACGGTCGTCGAGGCGCAGCAAAAAGCGGCCAAGGTCCGCCGGCCGCTCGATCGCCGGGTTGCTGCTCACCACATGGCGAATCTTCAGTTCCTCGATGTTGCTCAGCGCCACGTTGCGCTCGACCCAGCCGCGCCCTTCGGCAAATCCCAGCACCGCGCGGATGATGGTGCGAACTCGGCGTGCCATGGCCATGATGCGCTGGCGGCGCAGCTCGGTGAGGATGGCGGTGATGTGCTCCAGCTTGATCTCGCTGACCGGCTTGTCGCCGATGCGCGGCAGGACGTGATTATTGAGCGCACCGGTGAACCCGGAGACGGACTTGGTCACCAGTTCCGCGGACTTGAAGTTCAGCCACTGCTCGGCGACGTAGCGGAAGGTGCGCGCCTCGTTGAGCAACTGGGCCTCGAGCTTGGCCGTCTTAGCCTTGAGCGGGGCAATATGATTGGCCACGTCGCGCCGCGCCGCGCGGGCGATGTCGCGTGCTTCCTTGAGGCCAATGTCCGGATAGCGGCCGACGGCAAACAGGTTTTCCTTGCCGTGCAGGCGGTACTTGAGCCGCCAGTACTTGGACGCCGGCTTGCCAGCTTTCAGCGAGGTCCTCACCTGGAGGAACAGGCCGGGGACTTCGCCATCGGCGTATTTGCCCGATTGGTCCACCGAGCGGACGAAGGCGTCGCTGAGTTTGCGCCGAAAAGCGGGGGGGCTGTCAGGGGGCATTTGCTGGGGGTACCGTTTTCGTAAAATGAACAGTTACCCTAAATATACCCCCAGAGGTCTTGGAAATCAGTGGATTTGGACGGACGGCAGTGGACAGGTTTTAGCGCTAAATTGTTGTTTTATAAGTAATTAATGGAAGTCAGTGGAACTCGGTCACAAGCTATCGGGGTCCCCAAAGAACATCTGAATCCGCGACCGCAACCACCGCTCCCCCGGGTCGTTATCCTGCGCCCCACGCCACGCCATGTGCAGCTCGAACCCCGGCATCTCCAACGGCATGTCCTCGGCACGCACGCCACCGGCAGCCGTCAGTGCCTCGGCGGTGTAGTCCGGCACTGTCGCGACAATGTCCGTCCCGGCCAGCAGGGTGCTCAAGCCGTTGAACTGCGGCACTGCCAGTACCACGTGGCGCTTGCGGTCGAGTTTTTCCAGCTCGGTGTCGATGAAGCCGCTGAGGTCGCCGGCGAACGACACCAGCGCGTGGGGGCGGGCGCAGAAGTCGTCGAGGCTGATGGGGCCGGGCATGGTGTCGGCGCGCAGCAGCCTGGGGCGGCTGCGGCGCAGCACTTTGCGCTTGGCGTTGGCCGGCAGGTCGTTGGTGTAGCTGACGGCGATGGAGATTTCGCCCGAGGCCAGCAGCGGCGGGGCGAGGATGTAGTTGACGCGGCGGATCACCAGGACGATGCCCGGGGCTTCGGCGCGCAGGCGCTTGAGCAGCGGCGGCAGCAGGGCGAATTCGACGTCGTCGGACAGGCCGATGCGGAACACTGCGGTGCTGGTGGCCGGGTCGAATTCGGAGGCGCGGCTGACGGCGGTGGAGATGGAGTCCAACGCCGGCGACAGCAGGGCGAATATTTCCACGGCGCGGGCCGAGGGCTCCATGCTGCGCCCGGTGCGCACGAACAGCGGGTCGTCGAACAACCCGCGCAGGCGCGACAGCGCGGCGCTGATGGCGGGTTGGCCGAGGAACAGTTTTTCGGCGGCGCGGGTCACGCTGCGTTCGTGCATCAGCGTTTCGAAGACGATCAGCAGGTTGAGGTCGACGCGGCGCAGGTCGTTTCGATTCATCGGGCTCGCTTCAATGCAAGGGTGACAAATGGTTCATGCATGAATCTTACGGGCAAAGGCTGTTAATCTGCACGGGTAAATTCAGTTTTGCCTGGCGCGCAAGCCATCGCGCAATCAATGCCAGGCATGTCGACTATTAATGGCCACGGGTGGTCTAACCGGTAAAGCCCGGATAGAGTTCATGGCATTAGAGGTTAAAAAGGCGAGGTTTGCGATGTCCCGCACGATCCGTTTTCACAAGTTTGGCCCGGCCGAAGTGCTCAAGTGCGAAGAGCATGCGGCCGCCTTGCCCGGCCCGGGCGAAGTGCAGGTGCGCGTCGAAGCCATCGGCATCAGCTGGTATGACGTGCTCTGGCGCCAGAACCTGGCCCCGTCGCAGGCTCGTCTGCCGGCAGGCCTTGGGCATGAAATGGCCGGGGTGGTGACAGCGGTCGGTGACGGCGTCGAAGGTTTTGCGGTGGGCGACAAGGTCGCCAGCTTCCCGGCCGAAAGCCCCAACCAATACCCGGTGTACGGCGAGGTCATCGTGCTGCCGGCACTGGCCCTGACCCGTTACCCCGATGTGCTGACCCCCGTCGAGGCGGCGGTGCACTACACGCCGTTCCTGATTGCCTCGTTTGCCTATACCGAGCTTGCCCGTGCCAAGCCTGGGCAGACTGCGCTGGTCACTGACGCCAGCCACTGCGCCGGCCCGTCTTTCGTGCAACTGGGCAACGCCCTGGGGCTGAAGGTGATTGCTGCCACCAAGTCCGCCGACGAGCGCGATTACCTGCTGTCGCTGGGCGCCAGCAAGGTCATCGTCACCGAAGAGCAGGACCTGTTGATGACCATCAACAAGTACACCGACAACCGTGGCGTGGACATGGTGCTGGACGGCCTGGGCGGCCCGCAGATGTCGATTTTGGGCGACGTGCTGGCGCCACGCGGCAGCCTGATCCTGTACGGCCTGCAGGGCGGCAACCAGACCCCGTTCCCGGCCTGCGCTGCGTTCCAGAAGAATATTCAGTTCTACGTGCACTGCCTGGGCAACTTCACCGGCAAGCCGGAACTGGGCATCAGCCAGGACCAGGCCGCGTTGCAGCGTGCCCTGCGCGAGATCAACCAGTTGACCGCCGACCGCGTGCTGGTGCCGCAGATTACCCGGGTGTTCGCCTTCGAGCAGTTCGTGGAGGCGCACAAGTTGATGGATGAATGCCCATGCGGCGGGCGGATTGCGCTGAGCCTGGTATGAATGACTGGGTAACCCCGTAACCCTCTAATCCGATATCCCTGTACCAGCAACTGTCTTGTGGGAGCGGGCTTGCCAGCGAGCTTTTATGGCCCCAACAACTCGCTGGCAAGCCAGCTCCCACAGGATGTAGCGGCCGCAAGGCCGCGTCAGGGGCGCCCCGGTGCTCGGTCTGGGGTTTTTCGGGCGCGCTCGAGATCGAGCGCCGTCCGCACGGCGCGACGCAGCCTGGCGGCAGCATCTACATTTGTTGCATCGTGCCATGGCCTGACCGATAGGCGTTGCCAGCCTTGTTTGTTTGTCTGGGGATGCGGGTTTGGGATCAAAATTCTTCCCAAATAACTGCCGGATCCTTCTGTAACTTGCTGTGAAACTTCCTACAAATTTCCCCTTGCGCCAAGCGCGGGCCCTCTAGGCTGGCGCTTCTGTCGTTCTCCCTCTGCTGCGCTTGGCATCTGCACTGGTTTTTGCGCTTTTACTGTCACTGTTTTCGCCCATCCGCGCCACCTACCATCCTGAGGGTCAACCACAACTCCCCTAATCGGTGTCAGCGAGTGCTCACTCAACACGTCAGCGTCATTCACCGCGAAGCCATGAACGGCATCTACCAGCAGGTGCTGGAGAAGCTGTTGGCGCACTTCACTCACGCCCAGCGGGCGGCGTTGCAACTGCTGGTGCAGCGCATTGGCGTGGCGGCGGGCGGGCTGGATCGGCTGTCGCAGTTCAAGGTGCTGGTGGCCCATGGCGGCGGCAGCACCAGCGGCCAATGCCTGGCCATGGTGCGTGCAGCGCAGCTGAGCCTGGCGGTGCGTTACCCGGCGACGTTCATGCTGCGCGTGGCCACCTACCGGCATTCGGGCATGGGCTGCGAGGTCATGGCCAACATCGAGCGCGGTTACGCGGCGCTGTCGTTGCACGACGACCCGCGGGTGGAGCTTTTGGTAGTGGATGACCAGCAAGTGCATGCCTACGACCCGCTGGCGCCGCTGTCGGCGGCCACCCGCCTGCGCAACCGTACCGACCTGCTGGTGGCCGGCCACCTGGGTGGCGGCGATGGCCGCGGCAGCCTGTGCCATGGTTGTTACCTGGGGCGCGCGGACTTCTACCAGCGCGTCACTGCCTGGAACGGCGGCGTGCACGCGCTGGTCAGCGGCCAGCCGCCCAATCGCCTGCGCCGCTACCTGGCCTGGGGGCGGCGGGCGGCGCGGCATGCCGGGCTGAGCTTGGGCAGCAGCGAGGGTGAAGGGGGCGACACGCTGCTGGAGGTGGTGAGCCAGGTGGGCGAAGCCTACTACCGCCAGCTGTATGGCGAGAAACTGAGCCTGCGGCGCCTGCCGCGCCCGCGTCGCAAACCCTGTGTGGTGCGGGTGGACATGCACGACCTGCTGGCCGCGGCGCCGCAGGAACACTGGCGGTTGCTGGTGGAGTTCCTGGGTTTCCGTTTTTCCGCGCAGGCCATGGGGTTCAGCGAGACCGCCTGCGCCAACCCGCTGCTGATGGCGCACCTGCGGGGCTTGTGTGCCGAACAGGTGCAGCGGCGCAGCTACGCCGACGGCGTGGCCGAGTACCTGGCGGCCGCGCGCCAGTTGATGCTGCGCAAGGGCACGCCCGGGCACCTGGTGGAGCTGATGCTGTCGGCCTACGACGACCCGCACAAGTTGCAGGAGCGCCGGGCGCTGGCGCAAGAGCATGCGCGCGCCGCTTACCAGGTCGACGACGACCAGCTGGTGTGCCTGCTGTACGCACCCTTCGTCGATAGCGGCCGGCAGTTGCCCAGCTACCTGCAGCATTGCCATCCGCAGCGGGTCGACAGCCTGGCGCTGTTGCACCAGGTGCTGCAGGGCACGCGCAACGACGAGGGCCTGGCGCGCTGGCTGACCGAGGTCAGTGGGCTGCCGATGCCGGCGCTGCGCCGGCTGTATGGCCAGCGGGGCGCCTATGGCCCCGGGCCCCAGACGTTGATCGCGCGGCTGCGGGCCAGCGATCCGGACGGCGCCCGGGTGCCGACCCTGGACCCGGCAACCGGGACAATTTCAATGCAAAGGGTATGTGGCCGCTGATGTCGATCAAATCTCTACAGGGTTTCGCCTACCAGGCGGTGTATCGCTACCTGTCCGCGCTGGTGGACGCCGGCGAGCCGGACGTGCCGTTCAAGCTGCCGTCGCTGCGTTCGCTGGCCGTGCGCCTGGAAGTATCGGTGTCGACCATCCAATATGCCTACACGCTGTTGGAGAACGAGGGGCGGGTGTACGCGCTCGCAAAGTCCGGCTACTACGCGCGGCCACCGGCCCGGGCCGTTCCGGCCAAGGACGGCAGCGACCTGCTGCAGCGTATCCAGGCCGGGCACCGCCTGCAGGCGGGTAGCCAGCCGTTGCTGGCCCTGGATGTGCCGCTGCTGCGCCTGGAGCGCCAAGTGCAGCGCCAATACGCCAATTTGCCGGCCCCGGCCTGGCACCCCTGCGGCGACCCCGAACTGCGCCGCGCCCTGGCCGCGCGCTACACCCAGGGGCCGCGGCATTGCTGGCACGCCGACCACGTTTACCTGGGCAGCGACCTGCGCGGGCTGCTGGATATCCTCTTCGAAGCGCTGGCCCTGGCCGACGAGCCGGTGCTGGTGGCCTCGCCCTGTTGCCCGCTGATCCTGCAGGCGCTGCGCCTGGCCGGGGCGCGGATCATCGAGCTGCCGTTGAGCGACGATGGCCGGCTGGACATGGCCTGCCTGCGTGAGCACCTCGACGCCTTGCCGATACGCTTGCTGGTACTGGATGCCGGTTTCAGCAGCGTGCAGGGCTCGCGCATGCCTGCCGCTGACCTGGACATGCTGGCGCTGCTGCTGACCCGCTACGATGTGTGGCTGCTGGAAAACGACGTGCAGGGCGCATTGGGTTTCGAGCCGGGGCGCAGCCTGCGCGAGTCAATGGCGGCGCAGCGGGTGCTGGTGGTCGGTTCGCTGGAACCCTGGCTGGGCGCCGAGGCACCGTTTGCCTACCTGCTGGCGGCCGGTGCCTCGCGGGCATTGCTGGCAGCGTTCCAGCGGCGCGCCATGCGCCTGCCGCCGTTGCGCCAGAAGGCCGTGGCGCGGCTGCTCGACCAGGGCGTGCTGGACGAGCAGCTGCCGGCCCTGCGCATGCACCTGCAACAACAGCTGTGGCGCATGGACCGCCAGGTGCGCAACCGCCTGGGCCGCTACCTGATGGCCGTGCAGGCGGCCGGCGGCACTGGGCTGTGGCTGCGCAGCCGGTTCCCGCTGGACATGCGCAAAGTGTTCGAGCGGTTGCTGGCCCAGGGGCATGTGGTGGAGCCGGGGCCGTTGTTCAGCGCCCACGGGCTGCACGACCGCTACCTGCGCATTAACGCCGTGGGCATCGATAACGAGGGCCTGCAGGCGCTGATGAAGGCGCTGGCGGAAGCGTTCGGCGAGGAGCGCAAGCTGCTGGAGGTGGCCAGCGGCTGAAGTGGGGCCACCGGTCCAAAAGGCTTTGCCAAAAGGGTGGGTCTGTATGTATAACCAGTGCCTTTCTTCTCGGCACTTGTACAGATCGTGACCCCCGGCAACCTCGACGACCCGTTCTACTACCTGCTCAACTTCCAGCGCGTGCTGGACTGGCTGGCGCTTCGCTACGCCGACCTGCTGGACGACGAGGAGCAGCGTTTCCTCGACGGCTTCGCCCAGTTGCCGCGCAGCGCCCAGGCCTTGCTGGTGCGCATGGTGATGCGCAAGGGCCCGCTGTACCGGGCCAGCAAGCTGGTGTACGGCGAGATCGGTCCGACCCGGGAGGCGGTGCAGCCGCTGCTGCAGGCCGGCTGGGTGGACAGCGGCGCGCCACTGTCGCTGGCGCAGCTGTTCGAGGTGTTGCAGAAGACCGAGCTGTTGGCGCTGTTCAAGGGGCAGGTCAGCCGCGCGTCCCTGCGCAAGGAGCAGATGCTCGCTGAGCTGCTGGGCGCGGCGCCGGAGCCCCAGCCGTTCGCCGCCTGGTGCCCGGATTTGGACGACCAGGTCTATTCCCTGCCGGTGCGGCCTTTATGCGACCGCTTGCGTTTGCTGTTCTTCGGCAACCTGCGCCAGGACTGGTCGGAGTTCGTGCTCGCCGACCTGGGCATCTACCGCTATGAACAGGTGCAGCTGGACCCCGCGTCGCGGGGGCTGCAGAGCCGCGCCGACATCGGATTCTGCGTCGAGCTGCAAGCGTGCCGCCAGGCGTTGGAGGAGGGTGGGTTGCTGGAACCGCTGTTGCAGCGCATTACCGCGCTGGCCAGCGACAACCCCTGGCTGCAGGGCCGCCGCGACCGCTTGCTGTTTGCGGTGGGCCAGCAGTGCGAGCGCCAGGGCCTGATGGAGCATGCCCTGGCGATCTATACCCAGTGCGCCTACCCCGGCGCGCGGGCCAGGCGGGTGCGGGTGCTGGAATTGTGTGAGCAGTACGAACAGGCCCTGGCGTTGGCCGAAAGTGCCCTGGCGGCGCCGGAAAGCGCCGCCGAGGCCCAGCAGATTCCCCGCGTGCTGCCACGCCTGCGGCGCAAGCTGGGGCTGCCGGCACTGCCCAGGGCACGCAAGGCGGCGGTGAATGAATGGCAACTGGCGTTGCCGCACCAGCCTGATCTCAGCGTGGAACAGCGGGTGGCGCTGCACTTGCACCAGCCCCAGGCACCGGTGCATTACGTGGAGAACAGCCTGATCAACTCGCTGTTCGGCCTGCTGTGCTGGCCGGCCATTTTCGCCGCGTTGCCCGGGGCGTTCTTTCACCCGTTCCAGAGCGGGCCTACCGACCTGCACCAGCCCGACTTCCGCCAGCGCCGCGCAGCGTTGTTCGAGGCGTGCCTGGCGCAGCTGCACGACGGCCGTTACCAGGACAGCATCCGCGCCTGCTACCGCGACAAGTGGGGGCTGGCGTCGCCCTTCGTGTATTGGCATGCGCTCACCGAAGAGCTGCTGGAGCTGGCCCTGCGCTGCCTGCCCGCCATGCACCTGCAGCACTGTTTCGAGCGGCTGCTGCAGGACATCGCCGCCAACCGCGCCGGCATGCCGGACCTGATCCAGTTCTGGCCCGAGGAGGGCCGCTACCAGATGATCGAGGTCAAGGGGCCCGGCGACCGCCTGCAGGACAACCAGCTGCGCTGGCTGGACTTCTGCGCCCGCCACCAGATGCCGGTGCAGGTTTGCTACGTGCAGTGGGCGCAGCCGTGATCTACCGCATTGCCGTGCGCGCCCTGTGCGAGTTCACCGCCAAGCTGGGCGACCTGGACCTGCGCTTCACGCCGTCGCCCACCGCCCAGGAAGGCATGGCCGGCCACCGCCGGGTCACGGCCGGGCGCGGCGCGGGCTACCAGAGTGAAGTGGCGCTTGAGGGCGAATACGAAGAGCTGCGCGTGCGCGGCCGCGCCGATGGCTACGACCCGGCGCGCAACCGCCTCGAAGAGATCAAGACCCACCGCGGCGACCTGGAACGCCAGCCCGCCAACCACCGCCATCTGCACTGGGCCCAGGCGCGGGTGTACGGCTGGCTGCTGTGCCAGCGCGACGGGCTGGCGCAGCTTAACCTGGCGCTGGTGTACCTGGACGTCGACAGCGACCGCCAGACCCTCATCGAGGAATGCTGGCAGGCTGCGGACCTGGAGGCGTTCTTCCACCAACAGTGCGCGCTGTTCCTCAATTGGGCGCGCGCGGAAATGCTGCGCGCAGCCGAGCGTGACCAGGCGCTGCGCGAGCTGAAGTTTCCCCATGGCGACTTCCGCCTGGGCCAGCGCGACCTCGCCGAAACCGTGTACAAGGCCGTGAGCACCGGCCGCTGCCTGATGGCCCAGGCCACCACCGGCATTGGCAAGACTTTGGGCACGCTGTTCCCCTTGCTCAAGGGGCTGGTGCCGCAGCAGCTGGACAAGATCTTCTTCCTGACCGCGAAAACCCCGGGCCGGCAGTTGGCGCTGGAGGCGTTGCGGCAGATTGGCGACAGCGCCCCCAACCTGCCGCTGCGCAGCCTGGAGCTGGTGGCCCGGGACAAGGCCTGCGAGCATCTGGACAAGGCCTGCCACGGCGACTCCTGCCCGTTGGCCAAGGGTTTCTACGACCGATTGCCCGCCGCCCGCGCCGCTGCTGTCAAGGTGCGCCTGCAAGACCAGCAGGCCGTGCGCGAAGTAGCCCTGGCCCACCAGGTGTGCCCGTATTACCTCAGCCAGGAACTGGCGCGCTGGGCCGACGTGGTGATCGGCGACTACAACTATTACTTCGACCTCAACGCCTTGCTGTTCGGCCTGGCCCAGGCCAACCAATGGCGCCTGGCGCTGCTGGCCGACGAGGCGCACAACCTGGTGGACCGCACGCGCGGCATGTACAGCGCCAGCCTCGACCAGTACCACCTGGGCGCCTTGCGCCGCGACCCGCCGGCGGCGTTGAAAAACCCGCTGCAGCGCCTCAACCGCGAATGGAACGCGCTGTACAAGGACCAGCTTGGGCCGTATCAGGCCTATGCGCACCTGCCGGACAAGTTCGTCATGGCGCTGCTGCGTTGCGTCAGCGCCATCGGTGACCTGTTCAACGAGCAGCCGGAGGGCCTGGACCGCGCCTGGCTGGATTTCTACTTCGATGCGTTGCAGTTCACCCGCGTGGCCGAGCTGTACGGCGAGCACTACGTGTTCGACATCCAGCAGCGCGAAGGGGCAGGACGGCGGCGCCAGGCGCAGTTGAACCTGCGCAATGTAGTGCCGGCACCGCTCAGCGGGCCGCGTCTGGCGGCGGCGCGCAGTGCCGTGCTGTTTTCCGCCACCTTGAGCCCGCGGCGCTACTTCGCCGACCTGTTGGGGTTGCCGGCGGACTGTGCGTGGATAGACGTGCAGTCGCCGTTCAGCGCCGCGCAATTGCAGGTGCGCATCGTCGACAGCATCTCCACGCGCTTCAACCACCGCAAGGCCTCGCTGGCGCCCATCGCCGACCTGATCGCCGAGCAGTTCGGCCGCCAGCCGGGCAACTACCTGGCGTTCTTCAGCAGCTTCGACTACCTGCAGCAGGTGGCCGAGGTGCTGGCCGAGCGGCACCCGCAGGTGCCGTTGTGGTTGCAGGGGCGCAAGATGGACGAAGCGCAGCGGCGCGATTTTCTCGCGCAGTTCAGCGACCACAGCCAGGGCGTAGGCTTTGCCGTGCTGGGCGGCGCCTTCGGTGAGGGCATCGACCTGCCGGGCAAGCGCCTGATTGGCGCCTTCATCGCGACCCTGGGGCTGGCCCAGCTCAACCCGGTGAATGAACAGCTGAAGGCGCGCATGGGTGAGATTTTCGGTGCCGGGTATGACTACACCTACCTGTACCCTGGCCTGCATAAAGTGGTGCAGGCGGCAGGCAGGGTGATTCGCGGGCAGGATGACCGCGGGGTGGTGATGTTGATCGATGACCGGTTCAGCGAGGGGCGGGTGAAGGCGTTGTTGCCCCGGTGGTGGCAGGTCGGCTGAACCTGTGGGAGCTGGCAATGTGTCAATTTTCATGCAGGCTGGGGATCGAACCCTTCGCTTCAAGGTCAAACTGCCAGTAAACTGACCCACGTGTCCCCGATTTCCCTTTTCCGAGGTTATGCATGAAGCTCAGTCCATTGGCGGGTAAGCCAGCTCCAGCCAGCGTGCTGGTCGATATTCCGCGACTGGTAACCGCCTACTACACGGTCCAGCCCGACGCCGCCGAATCCACCCAGCGCGTGGCGTTCGGTACGTCCGGCCACCGTGGCAGTTCCTTTGATGCAAGCTTCAACGAATGGCACGTGCTGGCCATCAGCCAGGCCATCTGCCTGTACCGCCAGGCCCAGGGTATCGATGGCCCGCTGTACCTGGGCGCCGACACCCACGCGCTGTCCACTCCGGCCGCCGCCAGCGCCCTGGAAGTGCTGGCCGCCAACGGCGTGCAGGTGATGATCTCGCAGAACGACGAGTACACCCCCACGCCTGCCGTGTCCCACGCCATCCTGTGCTACAACAAGGGCCGCACCCAAGGCCTGGCCGACGGTATCGTCATTACCCCGTCGCACAACCCGCCGCAAAGTGGTGGCTTCAAGTACAACCCGCCCAACGGCGGCCCGGCTGACAGCCACGTGACCAAGTGGATCGAGGCCAAGGCCAACGAACTGCTGGCCGACGGCCTCAAGGGCGTCAAGCGCATCAGCCACGAGCAGGCCCTGAAGGCCGGTACCACCCACCGTCACGACTACCTCAACACCTACGTGGCGGACCTGGGTAATGTCATCGACCTGGACGCCATTCGCAGCGCCGGCCTGCGCCTGGGCGTCGACCCGCTGGGCGGCGCCGGGGTCAACTACTGGTCGGCCATCGCCGAGCACTACAAGCTCAACCTCGACGTGGTCAACACCCACGTCGACCCCACGTTTCGCTTCATGTGCGTGGACTGGGACGGCCAGATCCGCATGGACCCGTCCTCGCCGTATGCCATGCAGGGCCTGATCGGGCTCAAGGACCGCTTCGACGTGGCCTTCGCCTGCGACCCGGACCACGACCGCCACGGCATCGTCACCCCGAACGGCGGCCTGCTGGCGCCGAACAACTACCTGGCGGTGGCCATCGACTACCTGTTCCAGAACCGTCCACAGTGGCGCGCCGATGCCGCCGTGGGCAAGACCGTGGTCAGCAGTGGCCTGATCGACCGCGTCACCGCGCGCCTGGGTCGCCGCCTGTACGAAGTGCCGGTAGGCTTCAAATACTTCGCCGACGGCCTGTTCGATGGTTCGCTGGGCTTCGGGGGTGAAGAGAGCGCTGGTGCCTCGTTCCTGCGTCGCGATGGCAGCGTCTGGGCCACCGACAAGGACGGCCTGATCCCGGCGCTGCTGGCCGCGGAAATCACCGCGCGCACCGGTCGCAACCCGGGCCTTGCGTACCAGGAACTGACCCGCGACCTGGGCGAACCATTCGCCACCCGCGTCGAAGCCAAGGCCAGCCCTGCGCAGAAAGCCGCGCTGGGCAAGCTGTCGCCTGCGCAGGTCAAGTCCACCGAGCTTGCCGGCGAGAAGATCGAGCAAATCCTCAGCCATGCGCCGGGCAACGACCAGGCCATCGGCGGCCTGAAAGTGATGACCGCCAACGGCTGGTTCGCCGCGCGGCCTTCGGGCACCGAGGACATCTACAAGATCTACGCCGAAAGCTTTGTCGACGAGGCGCACCTGCAGCGCCTGGTTGGCGAGGCGCAGGTGCTGGTAGACGCTGCCATCAGCTGATACGCCGCATTTGCCGCATAAAAAAAGGGCCTGCAATGCAGGCCCTTTTTCGTTTACGCCACGTCCACCAGGACGATTTCGGCGTCTTCCACTGCGGTTACCCGCAGCACACGCTCGTCTTCCACCGCCACGCCATCGCGGGCCACGGCGCGCACGCCGTTGACTTCGATCACGCCCGTGGCGGGTACCAGGTAGGCCTTGCGGCCTTCATCCACCACGTACTCGGCGGTCTCGCCGGCTTTCAGCGTCGCGGCCACCAGGCGGCCATCGGCACGGATGCGCAGGCTGACGTCGTCAGCGGCGCGGCCGCTGGCCAGGGTCACGAAGCCTTCGCCGCGTTCGCCTTTGGGGAACGGCCGGGCGCCCCAGGAAGGTGCTTCGCCGCGTTTATCCGGAATGATCCAGATCTGGAAGATACGGGTCGCGCCTTTTTCCAGGTTGTACTCGCTGTGGACGATGCCGCTGCCGGCGCTCATCACTTGCACGTCACCGGCTTCGGTGCGGCCTTTGTTGCCCAGGCTGTCCTGGTGGGTAATGGCACCTTCACGCACGTAAGTGATGATTTCCATGTCGCGGTGCGGGTGTTGCGGAAAACCGGTGCCGGGGGCGATCACGTCATCGTTCCACACCCGCAGGTTGCCCCAGTTCATGCGTTTGGGGTCATGGTATTCGGCAAACGAGAAATGGTGATGGGCGTCGAGCCATCCGTGGTTGGCGCCACCCAAGGACGCGAAAGGTCTGAGCTGGATCATGGTGCACTCCTTAAGTGGAAGATTTGAATCACGGAGCTAGTGTCCCTCTTTCATAGATCGAAAAAAAGCGTAAAAAATTCGCCAAACCAATCGATTTAATAGATGCATCCCCGTAGCAGCTGCCGACGGCTGCGTCCAGCCGCTATACGTCTCCGGCGTCTGGAACGCGGCCTGCGGCCGTTTGTAGGTTTGTGTGGTAAACGCTTGATTCATCAAGGTTTGGCTGGCAGTGTCTGAGGCTACAGAATCCATGCTGGTGCCCGCGTGTCCGAACTCCCCGCAGAACTTGTCCCTCCCGCCCAACTGCCCCTGCTCAAGCGCCTGGTGGCGCGCCTGCTGGGTCGCGGCCTCAGCCGCCTCAGCGCGCAGCACCGCGACTCCTGGTTCCACGGCCATGTGGCCGGCCAGCGCAGCGGCCACGGCGAAGGCCTGCGCGAAGGCTACGAGCGCGGGCGGGTAGAGGGCTTCGAGGAAGGCCAGCAAGTGCTGGTGATTCGCGACACGCGCCCGGACGAGCATGGCGTGCCGGGGGTGGATGACTACCTGTTCGATGCCTGGAAGCTGGGCCTGACCACAGAGCTGAAGAAGCGCATCAAGGCCGACGTTGCCGAGCGCCTGCCCGCTGCCGCGCAGCCCAGCGCTGCGCAATGGAAGCTGATCTTCAGCGACACCCCGTCCACCTGCGTGATCGCCGGTGCCGGGGCCGGCAAGTCGACCTCGCTTGTGCTGCGCATGCTGGTGCTGCACCACTACCTGGGCATGGAGCTGGATGCCCTGACCGTGGTGACCTTCACCCGCGAGTCGCGCAAGGACTTCATCAATAAAGTGCTGCAGGTGTTTGGCCTGTGGGGCTATCAGCTCACGGGCAAGCAGGTGCGCGAGGTGGTGCGCACCTTCCACTCGCGCATCCTGCCGCTGGTGCGCAGCCTGCCGGGCTTCGGCCAGCTGCGTGCGTTCGAGAACCTCAGCAACCAGGCGCCGCTGCCGGGTGCCGAGGAAGACGCCGACAGCAACCCCTTCGACCTGCGCCTCAACGACGCCCAGCGCCAGCAGATGAACCTGGCCTACCGCGACCTGATGCAGGGCAACGAGCGCTTCGCCGAGCTGATCGGCCAGCTGCGCCGCCAGGCCCTGCAGCTCAAGGAACTGGACCGCGACCACCCCGACGTGCAGAAACGCGTGGCGGTGACCGAGCTGTCGTCGCGCCGCGACGAAGAACTCTGCGACCTGGTCGAAGACCTGTGGTTCAACGCCGGCGCCTGGCCAATCAAGGGCATCGAGCCCAGCCGCGAGACCGTGGACATCAACGGCAGCCGCTTCCACTTCCACGGCTATATTCCCGAGATGGACGCCTGGGTGGTGCTGGGCTTCGACCCGTCCCAGGACCAGCAAATGAAGCGCCCCGGCGCCAAGCTGCCGGTGTGGGCGGAGTGGGTGATCAAGCGCACGCTGTTCCAGGCGTTCTGCCCGAAACCGGTGATCTGGCTGGAAAACTACGCCCAGGCGCGCCGCCTGCTGGGCTCGCTGGCCGCCGACGCGGTGGCGGGGCCTGGCTTCGACTATAAAGTAAAGGGCGAACTGGTGGCCGCGCCGCTGCTGGACTGCTTCGTTGGCGCCGCCGGCTTCATCGAGAACCTGGGGCTGGACGTGACGGCCGCGGTCAACCAGATGAGCTTCCCCAGCGATGACACCGACCGGCTGTTCTTCGAGGCCCTGAGCCTGTACTGGAAGGCGTTCGAGGCGCACCTGCTCAAGCAGTCACCGCCGGTGATGACCTACAACCGCATGTTCGCCCTGTTCGGCGAGAACAACCCGGAGAACCTGCGGCAGCTGGGCGACGAAATGCTGCGGCCACTGTCGCACCTGATGATCGACGAATTCCAGGACGTGTCGCCGCAGATCGTCTCATGGCTGCGCGCCACCTTGCGGGAGATCCGCAGCCGCGGGCCGCAACTGTCGGTGGGCCGCGTCGCCCAGCATTCGTCGCTGCTGTGCGTGGGCGATGACTGGCAGTCGATCTACGGTTGGCGCGGCAGCTCGCCCAAGTACTTCATGGAGTTTGCCAAGCAGTTCCCGTCACCGGCCACCACGCGCGTGATGCTCGCCGACAACTTCCGCAGCCACCAGCACATCATCGACGCCGCCGAGCACCTGGTGCGCAACGCCCCGGCCATCGCCGGCAAGAAGGCCCGCGCCGCCGGCCAGCAGCCCGAGACTTTGACGCCGGTGCGGGTGCTGGACCGCGACGACGAAACCATGGCCCTGACCGTGGCCGAGCACTACCAGCGTGGCGACTCGATTCTGCTGCTGTTCCGCAAGGGCAGCGACCGCGCGGCCGCGGCCGAGCACCTGCTGCCGCTGCTGCAACGCGATCAGGCAAGGCCTGTGGGCGAGCGGCAGATCAAGCAGCTGACCTACCACAGCGCCAAGGGCCTGCAGGCCGATGCGGTGTTTCTGCTGGGGGATTGCCAGCACGTCACCCGCTCGCCCTACAAGAACCAGGTGTACCGCGCGGCCGGGCTGGGCAAGGCGGGCGACGTGGAGGCCTATGACAAGGCCCAACAGGACGAAACCCTGCGCCTGGCCTACGTGGCTGTGACGCGGGCGGTGAGCCACTGTTATTGGTATGTGGAGCCGGCCGCCAAGGACAGCGCGGCGCTGCCTCGGGCTTCCGACAATGTGGCCGGCGACAAACCGTTCTTCGAAGACCTGCGCACTCCCACGTAGCAGCAACTCTCTTGTGGGAGCTGACTTGCCAGCGAGCTTTTATGGCCCAACAGCTCGCTGGCAAGCCAGCTCCCACAGGATGTAGCAGCTGCCGAAGGCTGCGTCCCGCGGCGGTCCTGCGTTGCTTCAGGACGCGGCCTGGCGGCCGCTGCTACAGGAGCGGGCATAAAAAAACCGATGCCATTGCATCGGTTTTTTTGTGGGGCAGGGGACCTTCAGCCAAACGCCGACAACGAATGCGGCGGCACGAACGCCTCCAGTTCCGCTTCCACTGCCTCGATGATGCGCTCTACATCGGCGGCGTTCATCACCGTAGCGCAGGGAATACCGGCAATGGCGATCAAGGTTTCGCCACTGGCCCGGTCGAACAGCCGCGCCACCATGCTGCTGGGCGCGTCCATGCTGCCTTCGAACCCCATGGGGTGGAAGTGCCAACGCATGACCTGGCAGGCGTTGGGAAAGGTCATCTTGTTCATAGTGCCACCTCTGCATCGTGCAGCCTGGCCGGTGCGCCGGAATTCTTCGAGCGGCGTGCTGTCCCCGACCCTTTCGAGCTGTAAAAGTAGCATTGCCGGGGCCACTACAGGGGAGTTTTTTAATTAAATATCATCCGCAAGTCGCGTTTTTTGATGCAGGTCATAAAATCGCCGACCGGTGGCAGTGGTATTAATGTGCCACGTACTTGAGCGCAAACGTTTCACCTGCGTTCAGTTAATGAAAGTTCGATTTATTTCCAATAAGCGCCTCATTTTTCTAAAGTTCTGCCGATAGCTCTGGCAAGCCACGCGACTTTACCGGCGCGCGTGCCTTTTTGCGTCATTAGATCGCAGGGATGCCGTGCCACTTTCTTCTCGAGAGCTATTCCCATGTCCCTACGAAACTTGAATATCGCACCCCGCGCCTTCCTCGGTTTTGCCTTTATCGCCGTGCTGGTGGTGGCCTTGGGCATTTTCGCCTCGAACCGCATGGGCATCATTCGCCAGGCTTCCATCGACATGCAGACGGTGCAACTGCCCAGCGTTAGTTACTTGGGCAACATGGTCGAGGGTGTTGTACGTTTGCGCGTCACGTCATTCCGCTTGTTGGTCAACCGCGAGCCGGAAATGATTGCTGACACCGACACCCGTATTGGCGTATTGGTGAATAAACTCAAAGAAGCCCAGCACAACTACGCGGTGCTGCCGGCTGGGCCGGAAGAACAGGCATTGTATCGGGAGTTCGAGAACTCCTTGAACACTTACCTGCAATTGCAAACCCGCCTGCAGGACCTGTCGCACCAGAATAAACTGGAAGACATGCGCACCCTGCTCAATACCGGCATCAAGGACGGTTCCGACAAGATGGGCGACCAGCTCAACCGCCTGGTGGCCATCAACCAGGCGGGCGCCAAGGCCGCCGGTGAAGAAGCGGCTGCGCAGTACAGCCTGGCCAACACCTGGGTGATCATCGTTTCGGTCATCGCTTGCCTGATGACGGTGCTGCTGGCCTGGCTGCTGACCCGCAGTATCGTCAACCCGCTGAACGTCGCGGTGAAGGCGGCGCAGACCATCGCCGACGGCAACCTCACCCAACCTATCCATATCGAAGGCAGCGACGAGCCGGCGCAGTTGCTCAAGGCGTTGAGCCAGATGCAGGGCAACCTGCGCCAGACCATCGAGCAGATCGCCGGCTCAGCCACGCAACTGGCGTCGGCCGCCGAAGAGCTGAGCGCAGTGACCGAGGAAGCCTCCAAGGGGCTGCTGGCGCAGAACCAGGAGATCGAGCAGGCGGCCACCGCAGTCAACGAAATGACCGCGGCGGTGGAAGAGGTGGCGCGCAACGCCGTGTCCACCTCCCAGGCCTCGCAGGAATCGAACCAGGTGGCGCTGCAAGGCCGCGACCGCGTGGGCGAGACCGTCGGCGCCATCCAGCACATGACCCAGGACGTGCAGCAGACCTCGGTACTCATCGAAGGCCTGGCGGCGCAGGGCCGTGACATCGGCCAGGTGCTGGACGTGATCCGCGCCATTGCCGAGCAGACCAACCTGCTGGCCCTGAACGCCGCCATCGAGGCTGCGCGTGCCGGTGAAGCGGGGCGCGGTTTTGCCGTGGTGGCCGATGAAGTGCGGGCACTGGCCCATCGCACCCAGCAGTCCACCCGCGAGATCGAACAGATGGTCAGCGGCATCCAGACCGGCACTGGCGAGGCCGTGCAGTCCATGCAGCAGAGCAGCCAGCGCAGCCAGTCGACCCTGGACATGGCCCGCCAGGCGGGCAGCGCGTTGCAGCAGATCACCGAATCGATCTCGCTGATCAACGAGCGCAACCTGGTGATCGCCAGCGCCTCGGAAGAACAGGCCCAGGTGGCCCGTGAAGTGGACCGCAACCTGGTGAATATCCGCGACCTGGCCAACCAGTCCGCCGCCGGCGCGCACCAGACCAGCGCTGCCAGCCATGAACTGTCGCGCCTTGCCGTGGGCCTGAGCGGCATGGTTGCGCGCTTCGTCATCTAACGCGGGATTTCACTGCGCCAGCGGTGGTGGTAGGGTCAGGGGCCGCAAGCCTGCATAAAGGAAATGTGCATGCGTTATTCCGCCCTGACCCAACGTATTGCCGGTGACGGCGCCGCCGCCTGGAACATCCACTACCGCGCCCTGCACCTGCTGGAACAGGGGCAGGACGTGATCCTGCTGTCGGTAGGCGACCCGGATTTCGACACGCCGGCGCCGGTGGTGGAGGCGGCGGTCGCCAGCCTGCGCGCCGGCCACACCCACTATTCCGAAGTGCGCGGCAACCTGGCGCTGCGCCAGGCCATTGCCCGCCACCATGGCCAGTGCAGCGGCCGCATCGTCGACGCCGACGAGGTGGTGGTGCTGCCCGGCGCCCAGTGCGCGGTGTTCAGCGTGGCCCAGTGCCTGCTGGAGGCCGGTGACGAGGTGCTGGTGGCCGAACCCATGTACGTCACCTATGAAGCCGTGTTCGGTGCCTGTGGCGCCCGGGTCATACCGGTGCCGCTGCGCCCCGAACACGGCTTCGCCCTGCAGGCGGCAGACCTGGCCGCGCGCATCGGCCCGCGCACCCGCGCGGTGCTGCTCAACAGCCCGCACAACCCCACGGGCGCCAGCCTGCCGCGTGCCACCTGGCAGGCGGTGGCGCAGCTGTGCATCGAGCACGACCTGTGGCTGATCAGCGACGAGGTGTACAGCGAGCTGCTGTACGACGGCGTGCACATAAGCCCGGCCAGCCTGCCAGGCATGGCCGAGCGTACCGCCACCATCAACAGCCTGTCGAAATCCCACGCCATGAGCGGTTGGCGGGTGGGCTGGGTGGTGGCGCCGCCGGAACTGGCCAGCCACCTCAGCCACCTGGCGCTGTGCATGCTGTACGGCCTGCCGGATTTCGTCCAGCACGCCGCCCAGGTGGCCATCGAGGCACCGCTGCCGGAACTGGCCGCCATGAAGGCTACCTACCGCGAGCGCCGCGACCGCGTGTGCGCGGCACTGGAAGGCTGCCCCGGAGTGCGGGCGGTAAAGCCTGACGGCGGCATGTTCGTGATGGTCGACATCCGCGAAACCGGCCTCAGTGCCCAGGCCTTCGCCGATCGCCTGCTCGACGATCACTTCGTCTCGGTGCTGGCCGGCGAGGCCTTCGGCCCCAGCGCCGCCGGCCATGTACGCCTGGGCCTGGTGCAGGACAGCGCCCGCCTGGAAGAAGCCTGCCGCCGCATCGCGCGTTGCGCGGTGCAGGTGCTGGAAGCGCGTTGACCAAACGGCCCCGTATCAGCAACTGCCTTGTGGGAGCTGGGGTGGCCGCGCGGGGGGGGGGGCCCCCATGAGGCGGGGGACCCCCCCCCCCCCCAAACCCCCCCGGGGCCTTGTGGTTGGTGGCTTGCCCGGGTGCTTTCGGCCCCCAAACGCTCGCTGGAAAGCCAGCTCCCACAAAAGCCAGCAGGGGCAGTCTCTGTAGCAGCTGCCGCAGGCTGCGTCCGGCCCCCTCGCCACCCCACAAGGAACCGCTGTCATGACGACCCCAACCCCTGAACACATGATCACCAGCAACAAACACGCCTGGGACGCCTCCGCCGACCTGCATCGCCAGGGCCCCGGTTGGCAGCGCCTGCTGGCCAGTTTCAAACACCCCGACTTTTCCTGCCTGGACGCCACGCTCACCCAGCGCCTGCTTGAGGTGGGCGTGCAGGGCAGGGACGTGATCCAACTGGGTTGCAACAATGGCCGCGAGACCCTGTCGCTGCTGGCCATGGGCGCACGGCGGGCCGTGGGTGTAGACCAATCGGTCGCATTCCTGCAACAGGCGCACGAGCTGGCCGAATGTTCGCCGCATGCTGCGGAGTTTGTCGAAGCCGACATCCACCACCTGCCGGCCAGCTTGCAAGGGGCTTTCGACGTCGCGCTGATCACCATCGGCGTGCTCAACTGGATGCCGGACCTGCCAACGTTCATGGCCTACGTCGCCAGCACCCTGAAACCAGGCGGGCAACTGGTGATCTACGAAACCCACCCATTCCTGGAGATGTTCGACCCGGCCGGCGCCGATCCTTTCACCCCCAGCGACTCGTATTTCCGCGAAGCGCCCGTGGTGCTGGAGGAGGCCATCGTCTATGAAGGCGATGCCCCGGCTGCAGCGGCCCCGTCCTATTGGCACATCCACACGCTGGGCGACCTCTTCACGGCGTTGATCGGCGCTGGGCTGCAGATCCGGCATTTCCAGGAGTACGCCCATTCCAACCGCGAGGAAGCCTATGCTCCGTACGAGCATCGCACCGCGCAGCTGCCGATGTGTTTCACCTGCGTAGCAGTGGGCTGACGGTTATTTGGCAGCTAGCTGGTTTTTGCCCATCAGCCACCCCAAGTCGACGACTGGCATGACAATTTCTTCAGCAGCGTTTGGTTCAAATGATAATGGCTGCTAATGTCATCTCAGCCCCGAAATGTGCGCCAGCATGTTCGAGGCCCATGTGATGAACACTGTGAAGCGGCGGTTAGCCGGCAAGCCGGGCGGGAGCTCCCTGGCGTGCCTGTTCACCGCGTGGTACTTCAGCGCTACCTGGGCGCGGTCGATGCAACAGCCAGGTCAGGGATGAGCCCACTCGTGCCATGCCATCAGAGCAGCCGTTACAGCACAACGAGCCGGGTTTCACTTGTCTGCCAATACGCCTCACCTGCCATAGAGGCTTGAGCTCAGGGATCGACCGACACTGCCTCAGCCGTAGGTGGGAGCACCCACTTCGATGCACTG
Organism: Pseudomonas sp. JC1203; assembly: GCF_056175065.1. Taxonomy (NCBI): domain Bacteria; kingdom Pseudomonadati; phylum Pseudomonadota; class Gammaproteobacteria; order Pseudomonadales; family Pseudomonadaceae; genus Pseudomonas; species Pseudomonas sp. JC1203. The sequence goes on along the minus strand of NZ_JBWCAM010000002.1, from coordinate 341,588 downwards.
TCCTGCACATGCCCGCTGGATGAATCTGCCTTGCCGCGCTGCCCCCGGGACGGCGCGCGACTGGGTGGGCGACTGGCGGCTTCTGACAACTTGGGTCAAAACAGAGTTGGGGAGATGGACATGCAATACACACATTTCAGTGATGAACAGATCAAGACGCTAACGCAAACGATTGATCAACAAGGTTATGCGGTGCTGCCCAACTGGGCAAGCCCAGAGGAACTCGCGGAAATCCAGGCGCTGGTAAAGCGTTCGGTCGAGGCTGCGGGCAACAGTTACGTGGCGCTGACAGGGCACCAGGCAGTGGCAGGCTCGACGCTGTATGACTGGGGGCGTTCACCGGTGATGCTCGACCTGTGCAAGCGCGTGGTCACCGAGGCCACCGGCCGCGCAGCCAATGACGATGGGCTGCACCAGGTGCTGCGCTGCCTGGTGGGCGACAGCGGCCGGCGCGAATCGATGATTTTCCACTACGACTCGTTCGTGCTCACCACCATCATGCCGGTGTGCCTGCCCGAAGGCGCCAAGGGCGACCTGCTGATGCTGCCCAGCAAGCGGCCATTGCGCGACACCTATGCCATGAACCTGCTGGACAAGTTGAAAATCGACAACCGCTGGAGCCAGCGCCATCTGATCAAGTCTTACCAGAAGGGCAGCAAGCGCTTTACCCAGGTCACCATGGAACCGGGCAACATGTACCTGTTCTGGGGCTATCGTTCACTTCACACCAATTTGCCGGCAGACCCCAACGGCATCCGCGCCACGGCAGTGTTCCATTACGACAACCTGCACGGCGCCAGTTCGTTGGTAGGGCGCATTCGTTCGTCCCTGGGCCATGTGCGGCCACGGCCGCGGGCGATGGTATGAGGCGGTAGGGGCGGTCAGGGTACCTGGCGTTCTTCCAGGCAGTCACTGCCGCCCATTTCGAATTCCCGGCAGATCAGCGGGCGTACCCGGTAGATGCTGCAGCTCATGGTGCGCCGGTCCAGGGCCGCGCACCAGCCGTCGTCCAGGCGCGCCATGGTCTGCGAGCCCCAGTCATCGGTCTCGATGAAGCGCTCGGGCACGCCGGTGTCGGTGATCAGCATCACTTCCAGGCGGCAGCACTTGGCGGCGCAGGTGTCGCACGTGGCAGTTGGGTCGAGGGCCGGCAGCGTCTGCAGCGGTATCAAGGGGCATCATCCTGGGGGGTGTGAACGCAGAGGGTACCGGGTCGCGGGCCATTCACAAAGCGCCGTGGATGACCGTGCTGTGAATCCCGACCAATTGCTGGCCGTTGTCGGCCTCTTGTCGGGTTTTGCCGGGGGATCGCACTTTTTGCCGATTTTGCCCTCTATACCTGCCACTGCCGTTGCCAGGACACCCCAGCCAGCCCAATGATTTCGACGTTTCCCGCGTTGCCGCGCCTGCTGGCGCTGCTGGCCTGCCTGCTTGCCGTGCAAGGCTGCAGCCGCCAGACCGGCCAGGACATTGCCACCCAGATCGGCAACGGCAAGCCCGACGAATTTTTCCAGACCAGCGTCGACCGCATGGCCACCCTGGCCATGCACGACAACCTGCAGAGCCTGTACCTGCTGATGAGCAAGCTGTACCTGCGCAACCCGGCGCAGTGGAAGCGTTCCGGCTTCCTCGATGCCGCCACCGCCGAACAGCAGGTGCGCCAGGCCATCGAGCACCAGCAGCCGTTGCCGCAACTGGGTGGCCGCAAGGACCTGGCCGCGTTGAGCTACGCCATGAGCCCGGAGTTCCTGGGCGACCGCGTGGGTGCCTTCATCTACGCCATCGGCAGCATGCTGGTGACCGCCCACGGCAACCGCCTGACGTTCTACATGACCGACAGCCTCAACCCGACGTTCATCAACAACGCCGCGCGCAACATCGAAAAGGCCACCTGGCTGCTCAGCCAGCGCCAGGACGCCCAGGGTGAGCCTTTGCTGTTCTCCAATGCGATATCCGAGGAGGGCAGCAACCTGAGCTTCGCCACCGAGTTCGGCAAGATCGTTGCCCGCCTGGACCTGGTGACGCAGATGCTGGATGAGCGATATAGACGGATAGGTCTTAATTACGCGCAGAGCCTGTTGTTCCTGAATTTCCTGCCGGTGCAGTAGCCCACCGGGCGGATGGAGATTCTACAACTCTGTGACGGTGACGGTCCCTACGACCCGGCCGGCGTTAGTCAGATGAATTGTCTCGTCGAGCTCGACATAGGCGGGACGTGTCAGCTGCAGCGTAACGCCAGGCAAGGTTTCGCCAGGCAAGATCGGCCCCGTTCCTGCAGGAAACACAAGTCGAGCCGTTACGGAATTGCCGTGCAAAGTGCATTGCGGGGTAAAGCCGTTCGTCAGGGGCAGCGCAGAGGTGTTGGAAACCGATCCCTGGAAGGTGGTTCGCAACACCTCGGCGCCGGGCGACGTAATATAGAATGCGTTTTCGATGTCTTGCCGCGGCAGATCCTTGAACCCAAGTAAGACGCTTTGAGAACGCTCGCATTTAGGTACTGGCCATAGCCTAGGCACTTGCAAGACGCTGATGCCGGTACACTGCGCATGAGTTGGCTGGGCCCCGTTGAGGACCTCGACCGTATCGCCGAAGGCCAGGCCGCCCGCCAGCACCTGACAGTCGGCGAATGTACCGAGCGAAGATTCGTTGAACGTTTGGTTTACATAGGCCACGAAAGGTGATGCGAGATTTACGGTCATTAGCTGGTCGTCCCATATGGTTTGGGCTTGAATGCCCGAGAGGGCCATCTTCAGCCAAAACCGATTGGCCGTAACCTGATAGAAATGCCAGTTGCGCGCCCCAATGGAGGCGAATGGCGGCTCGACAAAGTGCCCAAGCCGATGAGATTGACCCCATCGGCAGCACCCCAGCCACCTCAAGCGCCATTGATGACTTGCGCGAACTGCCGCGCGAACTGCGTTTGCGACACGCCCAGCACGATGTCGACCTTGCGCGAGCCAGTGGTTTCAACCCGCAGCTGCCCGCAGTGGTTGTCATGTTCGTGCTCGCCCAGTTCCACCGCCAGGAACTGGCTGTCGACCTTGTTGGCCGGCACGCCACCGGTCATCAGCAGAGTGGCCAGCGGGTCGAAGATCGGCACCGGCAGGTTGCCCTCGGCGTTTTCGTGGGTCTTCTTGTCGAACACCCCGCGCACCAGGTTGGCGACCGGGTCGGTGGCGGTGATTTTCGCTTCATAGCTGGCGTCGAGGATCACCTGGTTGCAGGCATCCAGCGGCACCAGGGTCAGCGGCAGGTCGGACTTGAGAATACGCTCGGTGGCCAACGGGTCGACGAACACGTTCCACTCTGCGTAGGTGTTGCTGCTGTAGCGGCTGCCCTGGTCCCAGCTGGGCAGGGCGCCATTCAAGGCGGCGACGTTGCCGTCCACGTACACGGCGCCGGCCATGGCGTAGATGCGTTCTATTTTTGCCAGGTCGCTGGCGGCGGGCTTGAGCTCCAGCAGCTTGGCGAAATTGGTGAAACCGCCCAGGGACAGGATGGTGACCTTGCCCGTGGCGGTCTTCAGCGTGTCATGCAGGAACTCCCAGGCCGGCTTGGGCGAAAGGGTCGGCAGCTCCTTGGGGTTCAGGGTGCCCAGCAGCCCCATGATGTCGTTCATGTCGTTCTTGAACAGCTGCGGGAACACGTTGTTCAGTGCCAGCGGCACGTCGGTGCCCCGGGCCACCGGCACGTGGCTGTGGTTGCCGATACCCAGCAGGTGCTGGGCAATGATAGTGCCCCAGCCCAGGTCGGTTTCGCCGCAGCCGGTGACCGTGAGGCCGATGATCTCGATGCCGGGGTCTTTCATCAGGTAGGCGATCGACAGCACGTCGTCCCAGCCCATGTCCGAATCGATGATGACTTTTTTCATGCTGTTCTTCCTTGATGGTGGGGGGCAGGTTTTCCAGTGTATACCCATACCACCCCCACGGCGGAGGCTGCGGTTACAGCGCCCGCAGCTTCGCGCGTTCATGCGCAAGGTCCGCGGCGCTCAGCGGCACGTAGCCTTCGGCGCTGGCCGTTTGCGCGCGCACCAGGGCCTGGCCTTCGTCACTCAGGGCCATTTGCAGGTAGGCCTTGATGAACGGCGCCGGGGCGTTGCCGACGAACAGGTGCAGGTAGGATGACAGCGGGTACGCCCCTGCCGCCACGTCCGCCAGCGCCGGGCCATGGGCTGCTTCGCCGGCCTTGGCCGCCAGCGGCATGATGCGCAGGCCGGGGGCGAGTTTGGCGCCGTTGGCCCAACCGGTCAGGCCGATACCGTGGCTGTCCGTGGCCACTGCCCTGAGCACCGCAGCGACGCTGTCCAGCGCCTCGTAATGGGGGCTGAAAGGCCGCCCGCCGAAGCGGTCCATGCGCTGGTTGGTGGCGAAGCCGCCGTCGTCACGCAGCCCGTACACGTGGATGCGCCGCAGCGCCCAATCGCCGGTCAGGCCCAGCTGCCCCCAGGTGTTGATGTCGCCACCGGGCTGGCCGGCGGTGGCCAGCTGCGCCAGTTGCTGCAGGGTCAGCTGCTTGAGCGGGTTGTCGGGGTGCACGTACACCGCCGGCGGAGTCTTGCCGTTGGTGCGCGGGCCATGGCCCGAATAGCCGATGCGAATGTCCAACGGCGCCTGGCCAAACACCTGTTCATAGCCGTGCAGGTCGCCCAGCCACGGCTCGCGGGACAGCGGCGCAATGGCGGTGGCGCCAGCCGTCAGCGCGGGCAGGCCCACCGAGGAGCCCTTGGCGGTGACGGCGAAACGAAAGCCGGGGTGCTGGCGAATGAACAGCGCGTTCAACTGCTCGATCAGCGGCTGCATGCCGTCGTTACCGATAATGGCGATGGCGCCGTCGGTGGTCAGGTAGCTGGCGCTGGCGGGCGGTTGCAGGGTGTCGGCCTGGGCCCAGCCCAGGTGCAGGCCCAGGCCCAGGCAGGCCGCGCGTTTCAGTAGGGCGATCATAGCGGGGCAACCTCGTCGAGTTTGGCCAGTTCGGCCTGGGCTTGGGCGGCGCTCAAGGGGAAGTAGCCCTTGGGCTGGTCGGCGATGATCTGCTGGCCCTGGCGCGATAGCACGAAGCGCAGGTACTCGCGCACCACCGGGTCCAACGCCTTGCCGGGCTCGCGGCGCAGGTACAGGTACAGGAAGCGGCCGTACGGGTAGCGGCCGTCGCGCACCTGGGCCTCGGTGCCGGTGGTCAACTGGCCTGCGGCGTCGCGAATCGGCAGCGCCTTGATTTGCGCGTTGTCCAGGCCAATGGCAGCCACTGCCAGGCCGGCCGGGTCAGCGGCCAGGCGGGCGAGGATGGCTTCGGTGTTGCCGTAGGCTTCATAGCTGGGCGCAAGCGCGCGGCCCTGCAGGTGGTTGCTCTGCATGTAGGTGCCGAAACCGGTGAACTCCGGGGTGCCGTAGGGGTGGATGCGCCGTTCGCGCCACTCGCCCTTGAGCCCCAGTTGCCCCCACGTGGACAGGTCGCCCGCAGGGTTGCCGATGCTCAGGGCGCGGTCGACGTCACCGGCGCTGACCTGGGCCAGGGGGTTGGCGCGGTTGACGTACACCGCCAGCGAGGTGGCCAGGTGCTGCGCGGTGTCGTTGGCAGCCAGGGCGATACGGATCTCCAGCGGCGCGGTGCCGACGATCTTGCGGTACGCCTTGATCTCCAGCGGGTTGATTTCCCGGCCCATGGCGCCGAACAGGGTGACGCCATGGGTCAGCAGCGGCACGGCGCTGGTGGTGCCCTTGGACTCGTCCTGGAAGCGCCAGCCGGGGTGCTGCTGCACCAGGGCTGCGTTGAAGCGTTCGACGATATAGCGCACGTGCTCGGCGCCGCCGATGCGGATGGCACCGTCGGCGGCCAGGTAAGAGGCGTGGGCGGGCGGTTGCACCGGCTGGGCGGTATAGGGCGGCAGTTGCGGGTCGACGGCGGCGTGGGCGGGCAGCGCCAGCCACGCGGCGCTGGCGAGGGCCAGCGCGCGGGTGATCAGGTTCATGGTCAGTCCTTTGGGTTAGAAGGCCAGGGTGGCCTTGGCGATGACCTGGCGCGGTTCGCCGATGACGATGGCCGGCGAGCCCAGGCCGCTGCTGGAGACGTAGTAGGTCTCGTCGAACAGGTTCTTGACGTTCAGCTGCAGGGTCAGGTCCTTGTGGTCGAGCTTCATCTTGTAGGCCACGAACGCGTCGGCAACCTTGGCCGAGGGCAGCCAGTATTCGGTGCCGGTACCGTCGTTGGCGCCCCACTTGCTCATGTAGCGGCCACCAAAGCCTGCACGCAGGTCGCCGATGCCGACGTGGCCGAAGTCGCGGGTCAGGTACAGCGCGGCGGTGTTCTTCGACACGCCGTCCAGGGGCGTGCCCTGCAGGATCGGGTCCTTGGTCCATTCGGTGTCGGTGTAGGCGTAGCTGCCGGTCACGCTCCAGAACTCGTTGAGCTGGCCGCTGACGTCCAGTTCCACACCGCGCGAACGGGCTTCACCGCCCAGCCGGGTGCAGGTCTCGGTGCCGCAGGTGGCGCTGGTCTGCACGTTCTTCTTGGTGATGGTGAAGGCCGCCAGGCTGGCGGTGAGGTAATCGTTCTGGAACTTGGTACCGATCTCGTAGGCCTTGGCTTCCTCCGGCGCCAGGTCACCGATGACGGTGGCGATGGAGGTGTTGGGGCGGAACGACTCGGTGTAGCTGCCGTACACCGACCAGTCCGGCTGAATCATGTACACCAGGCCCAGGCGCGGCACGGCCTTGCTGCGGTCGACGTCGGCGCCCACCACGAACGGGCGGCCCTTGCCGGTCAGCTCGGTGAACGACTCATAGCGCAGGCCGGCCTGCAGAATCCACTTGTCGGTCAGGTGAATGGCGTCCTGCACGAACAGCGCGTGGGTGTGCAGCAGGTCGGTCTGGTCGCTGTTGGCGGCGCTGACGCGGCTGGGCACCGGCACCTGGCCGTAGACCGGGTCGTTGTAGTTGAAGCCGGTGTCGTTGACGTTGCGGATCAAGTCGCCCAGGGTGCGGTCGTTGTGCATGTAGTCCACGCCTACCAGCAGCTCGTGGCGCATGCCAGCGAACTGCAAATCGCCCAGGGCGCTGACGGTGGCGGTGTGGGCCACTTGCAGGGCGTCACGGGTGGCGTCGCCGCGGCGGGTGACCTGGCCGGTGGTGAAGTTGGCCGAGATGTAGCGCGACTGGTGGTCGTTGTAGTAGTTGCGGCTGTAGCCGTAGCCGGCCTTCAGGGTCCAGTCGTCGTTGAGGCGGTGCTCGGCGGTCAGGTTGAACGCGTCGGAGCGGCCGGTGGTGATGTTGAAGTGCTCATCGAGGCGGCGGCTGCGCGGAATGTCGAGGACCTTGCCGGTGGTGGTGTTGATCTGCGTGCCGCGGTCGAACGGCACGCTGTACTCCATGTGCTCGTAGGCAGCGGTGATGGTGGTGTCGTCGCCGAACCAGGACAGCGACGGCGCGATCACTTCCTGGTCGGTGCTGCCGAAGTTGCGCCAGTAGTCGGTCTGCTGCTTGTCGTAGATCAAGCGGTAGGCCAGGCCGGTGTCGCCCACGGGGCCGGTGGTATCGAGCTGGCCGCCACCGCCGCCGAAGCTGGTGCCCCAGCCGGATACGCTGGTGGCCTGGGTAAGCTGCGGCTTCTTGGTGACCACGTTGATCACCCCGCCCGGGTCCTGCACGCCGTAGAGCATGGACGCCGGGCCCTTGAGCACTTCGACGCGCTCGGTGGTGGGGGTGAAGTTGCGTGCCTGCACCGATTGCATGCCGTCGCGCATGATCGAGTTGTCGCGGTTGGTGCCGAAGCCGCGCTTGATGATGGCGTCCTGGGTGCCGCCCAGGGTGTTGCCCTGCTTGACGCCGCTGACGGCATTGATGGCTTCGTCGAGGCTTTGCGGGGCACGGTCTTCGATGACGCGGTGGGTCACCACGTTGACCGAGGCAGGCACCTCGATCAGCGGGGTTTCGGTGCGGGTGGCCACGGTTGCGGCCACGGCCTGGTAGCTGACCTGGCTTTTCTCGGTGGTGGTGGGGGCCACGGCGGTGCTGTCGATATTGGTGGCGCCCAACTGCAGGGTGTCGGCGGCCCACAGGGGCTGCGCCAGGCTCAGCATCAGCACGCCGCTGGCGCAGGCGCTGCGGTAACGAAGGGTAGGGATGGAGCCGCTGGGGGTAAAGGAGGCGGTCATGCTGATGCTCTGCGTGAAGTGGTGTGAATGAAAATGGGATTGCCTTTCATTTACAACACGGAGCTCGACGGGAAACACCTCAGTGAAAATTTGAATATTTTTTCAAATCCCTGTGGGAGCTGGCTTGCCAGCGAGCTGTTGAGGCCTTGAAGCTCGCTGGCAAGCCAGCTCCCACAAAAACTAAAACGACAAGCTGGTGCTCAGCACCACCTGCCGCGGGTCGCCCACGGCGACCACGTACTGGCTGACGGCCGAAGGGTAGTAGTGGCGGTCGAACAGGTTGTTGACGTTGAGCTGCACGCGCACCGTGTGTTCGCCCAGGCGCGTGTCGTAGCGGGCGAAGGCGTCGGCGACGGTGTAGGCCGGCAGCTTGAAGCTGTCCTGCGGGTCACCGGCGCGTTCGCCCACATAGCGCGGGCCGCCACCGATGTGCAAACGGTCGCCGCCCAGCAGGGCGCCCAGGTCGTGGCTCAGGTACAGCGAGGCGCTCTGGCGCGGCACGTTCTGCAGCGGCAGGCCTTGCAGCTCGGGGTCGCGGGTAACCCAGGCGTCGGTGTAGGCGTAGGCGCCCATCAGCTCCCAGCCGGGCACCAGCGTGCCGCTGGCCTCCAGCTCAATGCCGCGCGAGCGCACCGCGCCGGCATTGCGGCTCACCGGCAGCTCGCCGACGGTCTCGCTCACCAGCACGTTGCGCTTGCGGATGTCGTACAGCGCGACGCTGGCCGACAGGCCATCGGCCTGCTCGAATTTCAGCCCGGTTTCCCAGGCCCTGGCCTGCTCGGGCTTGATGCTGGAATCAATGATCTGCTCGCTGGCGGCATTCAGCGGGGCAATGCTGGAGTTGGGCTTGAACGACTCGCTGTAGCTGGCGTACCACGACCAGTTCGGCGCGAAACGGTACACCAGGCCGGCGCTGGGCACCCAGGCGGTGCCGTTGATGTCGGTGTTGGCGTGGAACGGCCGGCCGCGCCCGGCGTACTGGTCGTAGGCCAGCAGGCGCGCGCCCAGAATCGCTATCCACTGGTCGTTGAGGTGAATCGAGTCGCGCAGGTACAGCGCCGTGGTACGCAGGCGGTCCAGCTGGTCGCTGGCGCTGGCCGAGACGCTGGTGGGCGCCACTTCCTGGCCGTACACCGGCTGGGTATAGCTAAAGGTCGTCTGGCTGGCCTGGCGCAGCAGGTCGCCGCGGAAGTACAGCCGGTGTTCCTCGCTCAGGCCTGCCAGCAGCTCATGTTCAAGCCCCAGCCAGGTCGGGTTGCCCGCCAGCTCCAGCTCGCCCTGCTGGGCACGGCTGACCGAATCCAGGGTGCCGTCCATGCTGCGGGTGAGGGTGCCGGCGCTGGGGTTCACCGCCGTGATGCGCACCTGGTAGGCGTCGTAGGTTTCCTCGTTGTAGCTGTAGGCGCCGCGCAGTTCCCAACCGTCGCTCAACGAGTGCTTGTAGCTCAGCCGCGCCAGTTGCGAGCGGCCGGTCATGTCGTTGAACGGCTCGTCCAGCCGCCGGGTGTAGGGGATGTTCAGCACATGGCCGGTGCTGGGGTCGATGGCGGTGCCGCGGTCGAATGGCGTGACAAAGCTGCGCTGCTCGTACGCCAGGATCACCTCGTCCTGCTCGCCGTACCAGGCCAGCGACGGCGCCACCAGGGTTTCGCGGTGCACGCCGTAGTTGCGCCAGTAGTCCTCGTCCTGGTGGTCGATGATCAGGCGGTAGGCCAGGCCGTTGTCGCCCAGCGGGCCGGTGCTGTCGAGGGTCACGGCGCTGCCGTCGCGGCCGTGGGCAAAGCCTGAGGCCTTGGCCTGCAGTTCGTTGTGGGCGGTGAGCTGCGGGGTCTTGCTGACCACGTTGATCACCCCGCCCGGGTCCTGGATGCCGTACAGCAAGGCGGCGGGGCCCTTGAGCACCTCGACGCTGTCGGTGGTGGCGTTGAAGTTGCGGCCCTGCACCACGGGCATGCCGTCGCGCAAAATCGAACCGTCGCGGTTGTCGCCGAAGCCGCGCTTGATCAGCGTGTCCTGGGTGCTGCCCAGGGTGTTGCCCTGGGTCAGGCCGCTGACATTGCGCAGCGCATCATCGAGGTTGCGCGGTTGCTGGTCGCGCAGCACGTCGTTGTTCACCCGGCTGATGGCCTGCGCCTGCTCCAGCCACGGCGCGCCGCTGCGGGTGCCGCGCACTACGGCAGCAGGCTGGTAGCGGCCCAGGCGCTGGCTGTCGATGTTCAGCGGTTGCAACAGTATTTGCGGGTCGTTGCCGGGCAGGGCGCTGAGCGCAAGCGTGTGCGCGTCGGTGCGCTGGTAGCCCAGGCCGCTGCTGGCCAGCAAGCGGGCCAGGGCCTGTTCCACGGTCAGTTGGCCATTCAGCGCCGGAGCTTGCAGCTGGTAGGGGGCATCATCGGCATAGACGATGTTCTGCCCGGTCAGGCGGCTCAGCGCCGCCAGGGCGTCGGGCAGTGGCTGCGCCTTCAGGGCGAAGCTGTAACGCGGCGCCTCGCTGGCCTGTGTGGCGCTGCCTGCGGCGCAAGCAGCCAGGGGCAGGCCCAAGGGCGTTGTCAGCGCTGCTGCCAGCAAGGAAAGTCGCAACCGGCAGCGCATCGGATCAAGGCTCGGGCTTAGGGGTTAAAGATGCGAATATATCTCATTATCTTTAATATTGCACCCCTCAGCGAATGATCAGCGTACCGCCCGGCAGTTGCTGCTGGCGGTAACCCAGCAAGCCCTGGAAGGCGGCGAGCATGACCTGCGGGTCGTTGCTGGCGAAATCACCGCTGACCGGGCGCGCGCCCAGTTCGGCGTCGAGCAGCACGATGCGCCCCGGGTAATAACGCTGCACCACGGCCAGCGCGTCGGCCAGGGGTTGGCGGCGGAAGCTGATGTGGCCGTCACGCCAGCCGAACGCCTGCTGCGGGTTGATGCTTTGCAGCGCGCCGGCGTGGCCCTGCTGATAGTCCACGCGCTGGGCGGCGGTGAGCATGACCGGGGCGGCATCGTGCTGCGGCTGCACCGCCACCTTGCCTTCTTCCACGGTGACCTGGGTGGCGGCGGCCTCGCGGCGCACCTCGAAGCGGGTGCCCACCACGCGCACCTCGCCGTCGGCGGTGTGCACCACGAACGGCTGGCCGTTGTGGCTGACGTGAAAGAACGCCGCGCCACGGCGCAGGGTCACGTCGCGGCCCTGTTCGGTGAGTTTCACGTCGATGGCGCTGTTGCCGTCCAGTTGCACGTCGCTGCCGTCGGCCAGGGTGAACTGGCGCAGCTGCCCGGGAGCGCTGTGGTAATCGGCCTGCAGGTCGTCGAGCCAGCGTTCTGGCTGCCAGGCCATGGCCAGCACGCCGGCCAGCACGACGCTGGCAGCCATGGCCAGCGACGCAACACGGCCACGGCGGCGCGGTGCCTTGGCGCGGCGCAGCAGAGCCTGCAGCGCCGCGGCTTCCTCACGGGCCAGTTGCGCCGCGCCAGGGCCCGTCAGGCGCCACAGGCGACGCGCCTCGCGGTAGGCCTCGGCGTTGGCCGGGTCGTGGCCCAGCCAGCGTTGCAGTTCCTGCTGGTCCAGGAGCGGCAGGCGGGTTTCGTCCAGGCCCGGGTTGTCGGGTTCGGCCGCCAGGCGGGTGACCCACAGCAGGGCCACGTCCTCGCCGCCATGGCGGGGTGGGGGGCTGACCACGTTCATTGTCTGGCCTTCACGGTAGGGGCGTCGACGCTACTCTTGCAGGCCTGCAAGGCGCGCATCATATGTTTTTCCACGGCGCTGGCGGAGATGTCCAGCGCGCGGGCTATTTCGCTGTAGCTCTGGCCATGAATGCGGTTGAGCAGGAACACATGGCGGGTGCGCTCGGGCAGCGCGCGCAGGGCGGCGTCCACCTGCTGCAACTCGTGGTTGGCCTGGTGGCCATCCTCCAGGGGCGTGGGCGCGCCGACCAGTTGTTCGGGCAGCAGCGCGGTCTCGCTGCGCTGGCGGCTGCGTTGGCTGCGGATGTGGTCGATGGCCAGGTTGCGCGCGCTGCGCATCATGTACTGGCTCATGTCCTGCACCTGCACGTCCTTGCGCCGCCACAGGCGGATGAACAGCTCCTGGCACAGGTCTGCGGCCGTGGCGCGGCAGGCCACCCAGCGGCTCAGCTGTTTTTCCATGCGACCCTGTTGCTGCAGGAAAACCTGCAGCATGTCCTGCGCGCCCGACGTGTCGTCGGCGCTGGGCTCGGGGGGCGTGGGTTTGCGCATGGGAATGGGGGTGGCCGGGGAAACGCGCATGATAAGCGCTTGCGCTGGCAAAGGCCATGGCACGCGATGACGAGGCTTTTCTAGAGCCGAACGCCCTCGACCTGCGCCTTGGCGCGGATCAGCCGGGCGTCCACCAGGTCCAGGCCGTCGAGGAATGCCGGCACGAAGGAGCCCGGCCCGCGCGCCTGGCGTTCGGCGTACTCGGCGGCCAGGGCGAAGTGCACGTGGGCGGCGGCCACCGCGCAGAAGCCATCCTGGGTGGCGGCGGCATAGGCGGCCACCAAGGCCCCCAGCGCGCAACCGGACGCCGTGACCCGGGGCAGCAGGGCGCTGCCGCCGGCGATGCGCAGCAGGTAGTGGCTGATGTCGCCCTTGTCGTCCTGCACCTTTCCGACCACATGGTCTATAGGCCCGGAGGCAGACACGCAGCTGGCGTGCTGCAGCAGGCTGGTGGCGGCGGCCACCGCGTCAGCCGGGTCGCTGGAGCTGTCGAAGCCCTTGGCGTGGCTGGCGCCCAGGCCGGCCAGGCCGATGATCTCCGAAGCGTTGCCGCGGATTACCGTGGGGTGGAAAGCCAGCAGTTCGGCGGCCACGCCGCCGCGCCACGGCAAGGCGCCGGCGCCGATGGGGTCGAGCACCCAGGGCTTGCCGATGTCATAGGCGGCCTGCACGGCCAGGCGCATGCCTTCGACCTGGGCAGCGGTGGGCGTGCCCAGGTTGACCAATACCGCGCCGGCGATGCTGGCGAAACCGGCGGCTTCCTCGGGGTTGTCGACCATCGCAGGCGATGCCCCGGCCGCCAGCAGCACGTTGGCCATGAAGTTGGCCGACACCACGTTGGTCAGGCACTGCACCAGCGGCCCCTGGGCGCGCAGGGCGGCGTGGGCGCTGATGATGGTTTCGACGGTGGGGGCCTGGCGGGCGATGGGCAGCATGGTGGGCAGTTCCGGTAAGGCGGGAAAACGCCAAAATACCTGTTTGCAGCCATCCTGTCGCGCAGCGTGTCCGAGGTACGCCGGGACGCGGCGTGTCCCCCGTAGCAGCTGCCGAAGGCTGCGTCCGCATACGACGCGTGTCCGAGGTGCACCGGGACGCGGCCTGCGGCCGCTGCTACAGAGGCGTACGGCGCGGATCCGAGATTAGGGGCGTTGCGCGGTGAGGATGCGGGTGGCTTCGGCCGCGGTCAGGGGGTAATCGAAGAAACGCCGGTAGAAGGCCATGGTCTGCTGCTGCAGGTCGATGTCCTGGAACCGCTCGGGGTGCAGCTGCTGCGCCGCCCACAACAATTGCAGGCCCACTTCGGTGCCGTAGCGGTCCCACGGGAACACCCCGGCCGGGTTGCGCAGCACCTTCGCCCCACGCAGCTGTGCCAGCAACGGCACCTGGCTGATGTCGCCGGCGTCCGCCGCCAATACGATCACGTCGGGGTGCCAGGCCAGCACCTGCTCGGCGTTCACCACCTGCAGGTTGCCGTGCAGCCCGGTGGCGGCGTTGCGGCCGCCCGCCAGGTTGATCCAGGTGTCGATCAGGGTGCCATCGCCATCAACCTTGAGAGGCGCCAGCGACGCGATGTGCAGCACCCGCGGGCGCTGCGCGTCGCTGAGACCGGCGTTGCGCTGGCGCAGCAGCGCCACCTGCTGCTCGAGCCAGCCGTTGTAGTCACGGGCCCGCTGGCGCGCGGTGTCGGTGCCCAGCGCCTGGGCGGTGATGTCGAGGCTGTGCTCAAGCCCTGGCAGGTCATTGAAACCCATGTGCACCACCGGGATGCCGGCCTGCTGGTAAGCCAGGGCCTGGCGGTCGCCGGTGCTGGTGAACACCAGGTCGACCTTGTCGGCCAGCAGGCTTTCGACATTGAACGCCGTGCCGGTGACCGCCTGCGCCTGGTTCAGCGCCGGCTGCACCTTGAACATCCAAGGCTGGCGGTCGGCGTGGTTGACCGTGGCGACGATGCGGTCGCCCGCGCCCAGGGTCAGCATCAGCGCGTGGTGGGCGAACCAGCCATCGGCGATGCGCCGGGGCTGGGCAGGCACCTCGACGTGCTGGCCACTGTCGTCGATCACCGTGCCGGCCACGGCGGCGCCGCTCAGCAAGGCCAGCGCCAGGGCTGCCAGGCGCCTCACAGGTCCACCTGGATCGACGCCTGCAGCATGCGCGGCGCGCCCAGGCTGGCGCTGGCGTTGCCGGCCGCACTGTAGCCATTGAGGCCGCCGGGGACGATGTTGGTCCAGTAGCGTTCGTTGGTCAGGTTGGTGACTTCCAGGCGGTACACGGTGTTGCGCTGCATCAGGCGGGTGGTGAAGCTGGCGCCGAGGTCGAACGTCTCGTAGCTGCTGACCCAGTGGGTGTCGGTGTTGTCGGTGGGGCGCGCGCCGACATAGCGGGCGTTGAGGTTCAGCGCCAGGCCGTTGACCTGCGGCACCTGGTATTCGGTCAACAGGCTGGCGGTGTAGCGCGACAGGCCGACGATGCGCGTGTCGTCGGTGCTGGCGCTGCCGGTGTCCAGCAATTTGGGGTCCAGCCAGGTGATGCCGCCGAACATCCGCACGTTGCTGCTGACCTTGCCGTCGGCCATGAACTCCAGGCCGCGGTTGCGCTGCTCGCCGGCCACCGCGTAGGTGCCGTTGCTCTGGGTGAAGGCGTACGGCCGCTTGATCTGGAACGCTGCCAGCGACAGGTTGACGCCGCCCACGGCCAGCTTGCCGCCGATTTCCCACTGCTTGCTGCGGTACGGCGCCAGGATGGTGTTGGCGTTGGTGGTGCCGCTTGGCGCGGTGTCGCCCTGCTGCAGGCTGTCGGCGTAGGTGACGTACAGGGTCAGGTTGTCGACCGGCTTGTACATCAGGCTGCTGGCGCCACTCAGGCCGTGGTCGTTGGAACCGCTGGTGGTGGCCCCGGCCAGGCTGTAGTTGTGCACCGACATCTGGCTCTGGCTGCCGGTAAGCATCAGGCTCCACTGCGGCGTGAAGGTCAGGGTATCGCCGAATATCAGCGACTGCTGGGTGGCCGTGGCCGAATGGTAGCGGTCGGTGAAGTCCGGGTAGTTGGGCTCGGCAAAGTTCTGCGGGTCGCTGAGGCTGGCGGTGCCCAGGGTGGTGGTGGCGCCGCTTAGCGGGTTGAAGTTCTTCCAGTCGAAGCCGCTCAGGCCGAAGGTCAGGTCGTGGCGCACCGAGCCGGTCCATTCGCTGCCGTTGAGGTTGGCCAGGTAGCTGTTGATGGTGAAGCGGCTGGCCGTGGCGGTGGCGACGGTGGAGGTATAGGTGCTGCCGGTGGCGGCCAGGGTGTTGGTGACGGCGGTGGATTCGCGGTCGGCGATCTGCCGCAGCAGGCCCACGTCCAGCTTCCAGTTGCCGTTGAAGTCGTGCTTGAAGTGCACGCTGGCGGTGTCGGTGGTGTCGTTGTCGCCGGCGTAGTTCTGGCCCAGGTTGCTTTTGGTCGGGTCCATGGCATGCGGGAAGCTGGCGCCCGAGGCCAGCGCGAACTTGCCGGGCAGGCCCTTGGCCAGGTAGTTGTAGTGGCTGAAATTGGTCTCGATGACGCTGTCGTCGTTCAGCTGGAAGTCCAGCGCCAGGCTCACCAACTGGCGGCGCAAGGTGCTGCCGGGGGCGTAGCTGTGGCCCTGTTCGTCGAGCAGGTTAAGGCGGTACTTGATCTTGCCTTCAGGGTCGAACGGGCCGCTGAGGTCTGCCGCTTTCAACCAGCTGAGGCCGGTGCCCACGCCCACGGTGACGCGGTTCAGGCGCTCGTCGGTGGGGCGCTTGGAAATGAAGTTGAAGGTGCCGGCAGGGTTGGCCGGGCCGTACAGCGAGCCGGCCAGGCCGTTGAGCACTTGCACGTTGTCGAACTGCTCGGCGGGGTAGTCGGTGGTCGACACCACGTTGAGGCCGTCGAGGCGCGTGTTCTGCACCACGCTGCCCTGCAGGCCACGGCTTTGCGGGCGGGCGCCGTCGCCTTGCACCGAGGGCAGGTAGCGCAGTATGTCCTTGACGCTTTTCAGCTGCTGGTCCTGGATCAGGTCGTGTGGCACCACGTTCAGCGAGTAGGGCGTGTCCAGCAACCGGCGCTCGCCCAGCGGGCCGAGGTTGGCGCTTTTCTCCCGGGCGGCGCGTGCGTCCTGCTCGGCCTGGGTGTCCTGGACACCGTTGACCGTGACTGCGCCCAGCTGCACGGGGGCGCTATCGGCGGCGTGGGCCAGGTTGACGGCTGCGGCCAGCAGCAGCGGGGCATAGGGGAGGTGCTTCATGCAGGACTCTCTCTGAAAGGGGCGGCTTACAAGGGGGCGGGTTGCACCGGGGCAAAGAAACGATGGCGGTCGCTGTCGATCTGGCGCACGGGCACGCCGTACAGGCGTTCCATCAAGGCGGCGTCGATGACGTCATGGGGCGCGCCGTCGGCGATCAGGCGCTGCTGGTGCAGCACCCAGGCGCGGTTGGCGCCGGCCAGTGCCTGTTCGGGGCGGTGGCTGGTGGTGAGGATGGCCAGGCCGCTGGCGGCCAACTGTTGCAGGCGTTCAAGCAGGCGCAATTGGTGGCCGAAATCCAGGCCGGTGACTGGCTCATCCAGCAAAATCATTCGCGCTTGTTGCACCAGCGCGCGGGCGATCAGCACCAACTGGCGCTCGCCGCCGGACAGCTCGGTGTAGGTGCGCTCGGCCAGGCAGTCGATGCCCACGTCGTGCAGGGCGCGGGCCACGGCATCGTGATCGGCGCTGCTTGGCGCGCGCCCCAGGCCGGTGATCGGCAGGCGCCCTTGGGTGACGATCTGGCGCACGTTATAGGGAAAGCTCGGCACGTGGGTCTGCGGCACGTAGGCCAGCAACCGGGCGATGCTGCGGCGGTCCAGCGCCGTCAGTGGCTGGCCGTTGAGCAGCACGCGGCCGGCGCTGGGCTTGAGGAGCCCCAGCAACAGTTTCAGCAGCGTGCTCTTGCCCGCGCCGTTGGCCCCCAGCAGGGCGATGCAGTCGCCGGCGTGCACGCACAGGTTGACTTCTTCAAACAGCCAGCGCTCGCCGATGCGGTAGCCCAGCCCTTCGGCCTGCAGCAGTGGCGCGCTCATAGCCAGCCCCGGCGCACGCGGTGCAGCACCAGCACGAAGGCCACGGCGCCGAGCAGTTCGGTAATGATGCCCAGCGGGATCTCGCCGGCGCCCAGGCTGCGCGCCAGGGCATCGGCGGCCAGCAGGAAGCAGGCGCCCAGGCCGGCGCTGACCGGCAGCAGCCGCGCATTGGCCGGCCCCACCAGCAGGCGCGCCAGGTGCGGCACCAGCAGGCCCACCCAACCGACCATGCCGGCAATGCTGACAGTAAGCGCGCTGATCAGCGTGGCCAGGATAATCACCCCGTAGCGTATGCGTTTTACCGGCACCCCCAGGCTTAGCGCTTCATCATCGCTGAGCGACAGCGCATCGATGGCGCGCCCCAGCAGGCACAACACGCCGATGGCCAGCAGCAACAGCGGCGCGGTCAGCTTCAGCGCCTGCTGGTCGACGGCGCTGAGGCTGCCCAGCAGCCAGTAGACGATGGTGGGCAGCTGGTTGAGCGGGTCGGCCAGGTACTGGGTAATCGACAGCAGCGAGGTGAATAGCGCATTGGCGACGATGCCGCCGAGCACTAGCATCAGGATCGAGGTCATGCCGAACAGATTGGCGATGGTCACGCCCAGTGCCACCGCGGCAAGCCCGGTGAGGCACGCCAGCAGCGGAATCCACAGGCCATGCAAATTGGCGACGATGCCCATGGCGGCGCCGAACGCGCAGCCGCTCAACACCCCCAGCAGCCCGGGCGATACGAGCGGGTTGCGAAACACCGCCTGGTAGGCCGCCCCCGACACCGACAGCCCGGCGCCCACCAGCACGGCGGCGATGATGCGCGGCAGGCGGCTGTCGATCACCAGGCTGTGCAACAGGGCGTATTGGTCGGCGGGCAGGGTGGTCAGTCCCAGCCAGGCCGCGATGAAATGCAGTAGTTGTGACAGGGGCAGCGGGTAACGGCCAATGGTCAGGGCCACCAGGCTTGCGAGGGTCACGGCGACCAGGCTGAAAGCTGCGGGGTAGAGCGGGACGGCGCGTGACATCGGCGGGGTTCGATTGCTGTCGGTATATCTAAAAGTATATAGCGACAGACGGTAATGAACCAGAACGTACACAGTTGCCTTCATGAACAAAGTTTCATGAAGCGCCGGGCGAAAAGGGGAAGGAAAAAAGGGCCATTACCACCAGGGGGGAGCAGGGATAATGGCCCAATAGGGGCGTCGAGCAGTTGGCGTTCTCGACGGCGAGCAATGTATCAGCGGGTCTGTTTGTTAGCTACCTATCAAAAAGAAAGGGTGTATTCCTGTTCGCGCAACAATGCGCCGCCCCCCCCGTCCCGCGTAGCAGCTGCCGCAGGCGGCGTCCGGCCACGACGCGGTATGCCTGGGATACGCGGTGCGTTCGGACGCGGCCTTCGGCCGCTGCTACAGGGCACCCACCCCGTCCCGCGTATGGGTTACGAGGTAAGCAACTGCCGCGCCTGTGCGAAGCACTTCTCGGCGATGGCCGAGCGCGGCTCGGTGCGGCGCATGATCAGGCCCAGCGGCGCCAGTACTTCGGCGTCGGGCAGCTCCAGCACGCCAATGTGCTCGCTCAAGCCTTCGAAGCCGCCGTCCAGCGGCATCACCGCGCAGCAGAAACCGGCCTGCAAGGCCTGGATCAGCTGGAAGGTGGAGTCGCTTTCCAGCACCGGGCGCGGGCTGAGGCCGCGGCTGCGGAAACTGAGGTCCACGGATTTGCGGAAGTGCATGCCGTTGAGAATCATGCCCAGCGGCAGTTCGGCGGCTTCTTCCCAGCTGATGTTGGCGCCGGCGAAGCTGAAATAGCGCTTGTCGTAAAGCACGCCGATGCGCGTGGACGACAGTTCGAAGTACTCGAAATGGCTGGCATTGACCTGGTCCAGGTAGCAGATGCCCAGGTCGATGTGATTGTTGGCAAGGCCGGCGACGATGTCGTCGCTGGTCAGCGTGGAAACGCTGAACCCCAGCTCGGGGAACTCCTTGGCCAGGGCCTGGATGAACTGTGTGGTGTTGAAGCTGCTCAGTGGCACTACGCCCAGGCGCAGGTCGCCGATCAACTGCCCGCGGCAGGCAGCGGCTTCCGCGTACAAGCCGTCGTGGGCAGCGATCAGCGTGCGCGCCCAGGCCAGCACGCGCTCGCCAGCGGGGGTGAAGCCCTCGAAGCGCTGGCCACGGTTGACCAGCACGATGTTCAGTTCATCTTCCAGGTTGCGCAGGCGCATGGACAGGGTCGGCTGGGTGATGTTGCAGCGCGCGGCCGCCTGGCCAAAGTGCCGGGTCTGGTCCAGGGCAATGAGGAACTTGAGCTGTTTGATATCCAAGGCAACACCGGGTTCTGGGCAGGAAGCAGGTTCGATGATAGCGGTTACGGGCAAGCAGTGGGCGTTAACCGCCGGTCATGTTCATGAACCGCACCACCTGCACATCGTCATTGAGCTGGAAATCATGCCGCCACGGTTTGAGTTTCATGGCCTCGATAATGGCCTGCTCGACCTTGTGCGGCTGGCCCGGGTTGGCGCGCAGCACGGCCTTGAGGTCCATGCCGTGCTCGTTGCCCAGGCACAGCAGCAGCCGCCCTTCGACAGTGACACGCACGCGGTTGCAGGTAGCGCAGAAGTTATGGCTGTGAGGCGAGATGAAGCCGATGCGGATGTGTGGCGCCTCGGCCAGCCGCCAGTAGCGCGATGGGCCCTGGGTGGATTCGGCAGAATCGAGCAGGGTGTAGCGCTGGGCGATCACCTCGCGCACCTGGGCGCTGGAGAAAAACGCCTCGGCGCGGCTGTGTTCGCTGATGGTGCCCAACGGCATCTCTTCGATAAAGGAAATATCGAGGCCACGGTCGATGGCGAACGCCACCAGGTCGTTGATTTCGTGGTCGTTGCGGCCCTTCATCACCACGCAGTTGAGCTTGGTGTGGGTGAAACCAGAGGCGTTGGCAGCATCGACGCCGTCTATCACCGTCTGCAGGTCGCCGGTGCGGGTCAATTCCTTGAAGCGCGCCGGGTCCAGGCTGTCGAGGCTGATGTTCAGGCGCTTGACGCCTGCGGCCTTGAGCGGCTGGGCCAGGCGCGCAAGCTGCGAACCGTTGGTGGTCAGGCACAGTTCACGCAGGCCGGGCAGGGCACCGATGCGCTGGCACAGCTCGACAATACCCTTGCGCACCAGCGGTTCGCCGCCGGTGAGGCGGATTTTGCGGGTGCCCAGCGCGACGAAACGCTCGGCCAGTTCGCCAATCTCTTCCAGGCTGAGAATGCGCTGGCGCGGCAGGAAGGTCATGTCCTCGGCCATGCAGTACACGCAGCGGAAATCGCAGCGGTCGGTCACCGACAGGCGCACGTAGTCCACGCGCCGGGCGAAGCCGTCTACCAGGGTCCGATCAGACATGCATACCTCGTTGAACAGGTCATTCGTGCGTCCAGAATAAGGGTGTGGTGGGGGCAGGTCTAATTACTTCGAGTGAAGACATGATCAATGGCGTCTATCAAGGTGTGATAGATGGCGTCGATCACCCGTTCACTAATAGCAATTGGACAGCTGGCAGGGCCGGGAATAGCCTGAGATTCTGAATTCACTGCCGAAAACGGAGCGCCCCATGTCCACGCACGAACGCTATAAACCCTATAAAGGTGCCGCAGCTGGTTGGGGCGCTTTAGTGGCGGTGACGCGCAGTTGGCTGGGCAGCAAGAAGGCGCTCACCAACATCCGCGCCATGCTCAAGACCAACCAGAACGGCGGCTTCGACTGCCCGGGTTGCGCCTGGGGCGAGTCGCCGGAAAACGGCATGGTCAAGTTCTGCGAGAACGGCGCCAAGGCGGTCAACTGGGAGGCCACCGGGCGCCTGGTGAACCCGGCGTTCTTCAACAAGTACACGGTGTCGGCGCTGGCGTCGCAAAGCGACTACTGGCTTGAATACCAGGGCCGCCTGACCCACCCGGTGCGCTACGACGCCGCCAGCGACAAATACGTGGAAATTAGCTGGGAAGACGCCTACGCGTTGATCGCCCGGCACCTGCAGGCGCTGCCGTCGCCGGACATGGCCGAGTTCTACACTTCGGGCCGCGCCAGCAACGAGGCCGCCTTCCTGTACCAACTGTTCGTGCGGGCCTACGGCACCAACAACTTCCCCGACTGCTCGAACATGTGCCACGAAGCCAGCGGCGTAAGCATGAAAGAGACACTGGGCGTGGGCAAGGGCACCGTGGTGTTCCACGACCTGGAGCACGCCGACGCGATTTTCGTCATCGGCCAGAACCCCGGCACCAACCACCCGCGCATGCTCGAACCGCTGCGTGAAGCGGTGGAGCGCGGCGCCCAGGTAATCTGCATCAACCCGCTGAAAGAGCGCGGCCTGGAACGCTTCCAGCACCCGCAGCACCCGCTTGAAATGCTGGGCAACGGCTCCAAGCCGACCAGCTCGGCGTACCTGCGTCCGGCGCTGGGCGGCGACATGGCGCTGTTCCGCGGCATGGCCAAGTTCCTCTTGCAGTGGGAGCGCGAGGCGCAGGCCAGCGGCGAACCCGCAGTGTTCGACCACGCCTTCATCGCCGAGCACACCACCGGCATGGACGCCTACCTGGCTGAAGTGGACGCCACCACCTGGGCCCACATTGTCGAGCAGTCGGGCCTGAGCCTGGCCGACATCGAACTGGCTGCCAGCATGTACCGCAAGGCCGAGCGGGTGATCATGTGCTGGGCCATGGGCCTCACCCAGCACAAGCACTCGGTGCCGACCATCCAGGAAGTCATCAACGTGCAACTGCTGCGCGGCAACGTCGGCCGCCCGGGCGCCGGCCTGTCGCCGGTGCGTGGCCACAGCAACGTGCAGGGCGACCGCACCATGGGCATCGACGAAAAGCCGTCGAAAGCCCTGCTGGACGCCATCGAAAAACGCTTCAACTTCACCGTGCCGCGCGAAGTGGGGCACAACGCCGTGCAGGCCATCGGCGCCATGGAGCGCGGCGAGGCCAAGGTGTTCATCGGCCTGGGCGGCAACTTCGCCCAAGCCACGCCGGACACCCCGCGTACCCACGAAGCGCTGCGCAAATGCGACCTGACGGTCCATATTGCCACCAAGCTCAACCGCAGCCACCTGGTCACCGGCCGTGACGCGCTGATTCTGCCATGCCTGGGCCGCACCGAGATCGACGTGCAGGTCAACGGCCCGCAGGGCATCACCGTGGAAGACACCTTCAGCATGGTGCACATTTCCCACGGCCAGCTGAAGCCGCGCTCGCCGGCGCTGCGCTCGGAGCCTGCGATCATCGCCGGCATCGCCGCCGCCACCCTGGGCAACCACCCGGTTGACTGGCACTGGCTGGTGGGCGACTACAGCCGCATCCGCGACCTGATCGCCGACACGCTGCCGGGCTTCACCGACTTCAACAAGCGCCTGGAGCACCCGGGCGGCTTCCACCTGGGCAACACCGCCGCCCAGCGCGTGTGGAAAACCGCCAGCGGCAAGGCGCAGTTCACCGCCACGCTGCTGCCTGAAGACCTGGTCAACGCCGGCGTGCGCAAAATGAACGTCGCGCCGGACCTGATCCTGCAGACCATGCGCTCCCACGACCAGTACAACACCACCCTGTACGGCCTCGACGACCGTTACCGTGGTGTGTATGGCATGCGCGACGTGGTGTTCGTCAACGAGGCGGACATTCGCAAGCTGGGCATGGAGCCGGGGCAGAAGGTCGACCTGGTGGCGCTGTGGGACGACAACCGCGAGCGCCGGGTGAAGGGCTTTACGTTGATCGCCTACGATATTCCCGAAGGCCAGGCCGCTGCCTACTACCCGGAGACCAACCCGTTGGTGCCGCTGGAAAGCTACGGCGACCGCACCTTCACCCCGACCTCGAAGTTCATTGCCATCAAGGTCGAAAAAGCCGCTGCCAGCACCCTGATCGCCGCCGCGGTCGCGTAAACCCTGTGGGAGCTGGCTTGCCAGCGAGTTTTTGAGGCCCACCGTGGGGGAGCGGCCTTGCCAGAGTTTTTTGGCTGCTGAAAAGCTCGCGGGCAAGCCAGCTCCCACAAAAATCAGCGATGGCGTTTATTGCGCATCCCGTGAATTTCTCCGGCTCGCCGCGTTCCAACAGCGATGCCCCGGAGAATGGATGCCATGAACCCCACCCGCCGAACCCTGTTGACGGCCATGCTGGGCGCCTGGACGGCCTCGCACATCGGCTTTGCCTTGGCTGAACCGGTCGACAGCCCGGCCCAGGCCGATTTCCTCGCCCTGTCGGCGCTGATCGCCGGCCAGCAGGCCCTGGATGCCGGGCTTGCCGCCGTACTGTACCAGGCACTGTGCGACCTGCACCCCGGCTTTGCCGAACAGGCCCGCCAACTGCTCAGCCTGATCGAGGCCCGGCGCATCGGTCCCGAGACCCTCCAGCACACCCTCGACAGCGAACAGTCGCCGCTGGCAAAAATCCCCCGGGCCATCGCCCGCGGCTGGTTCATGGGCATTGTCGGCAGCGGCGCCCAGGCGCGCTGCGTGGCTTATGAGCAGGCGCTGAACGCACAAATGGTCAGCGACGTACTGCAGCCGCCCAGTTATGCCTTGGGTGCGTATGGCAGCTGGGCGCAAAAACCGGTGGCGACCCATGCCTGAAGCCTTGAGCGCCGATGTCGTGGTCATCGGCAGCGGCATCGTCGGTTCAACCGCGGCCAGGCGCCTGGCGGAGCGCGGCCTGTCGGTGCTGATCCTGGAGGCGGGCGGCGCCATCGACCACGCGCAGGTGGTGGCGGCCTTTCGCGCCGCGCCGCGCAAGCACGACTGGCTGGCGCCGTACCCGTACCACGACTGGGCGCCGCACCCCATCTACCAGCCCGAGCCCAACGGCTACCTCGACCAGGCCGGCCCGTACCCCTACGACACCCAGTACATTCGTGGCGTGGGCGGTACCAGTTGGCACTGGGCGGCCCAGGCCTGGCGCCTGCTGCCGAACGATTTTCGCCTGAAGAGCCTGTACGACGTGGGCGTCGACTGGCCGCTGGGCTATGCCGACCTGGAGCCGTTCTACCAGCAGGCCGAGGTGCTGATGGGCGTGTCCGGCGCCGCCAATACCGGCTCGCCCCGCAGCCAGCCGCTGCCCATGGCGCCGGTGGCCGAGCCCTACGCCATGGCACGGATTCGCGAGCGCCTGGCGCCGGCCTACAGCGTGGTGGGCAACACCGCCGCGCGCAACAGCCAGGTCTACGATGGCCGCCCGCCGTGCTGCGCCAGCAACAGCTGCCAGCCCATTTGCCCGATCAACGCCCAGTACCACGGTGGCATTGCCATCCAGCAGGCCCTGGCGGCGGGCGTGCGCCTGCAGATCAAGGCGGTGGTCTACCGCCTGGAGCACGACGCCCAGGGGCGCATCGTCGCCGCCCATTACTATGACCCGGACAAGCAGAGCCATCGGGTCACCGGGCAGACCTTCATCGTCGCCGCCAACGGCATCGAAAGCCCCAAACTGCTACTGATGTCGGCCAGCGACCGCTATCCCCACGGCCTGGCCAACGGCTCGGGGCAGGTGGGCCGCAACCTCATGGATCACCCCAGCACCTCGTTGAGTTTCGACGCCGACGAGGAACTGTGGCTGGGCCGCGGCCCGCAAAGCCCCAGCTCGATCAACACCCTGCGCGACGGTGATTTCCGCCGCCATCGCGCCGCCTACCGGCTGGATTTCACCAACGTCTCGCGGGTCGACACCGCCACCGAGGCACTGCTCAAGGCCGGGGTCTACGGCGCGGCGTTCAAGACCCAGTTGCGCCACCGCGCCGCGTTCGAGATGAGCGTAAAAGACGTGCTGGAGCTGCTGCCGCACCCCGACAACCGCGTCACCCTCAGCGACCGCCGTGACAAACTGGGCCTGCCCACGCCACGCCTGCACTACGCCATCGACGATTACACCCGGCGCGGCGCCGAAGCCTCGCGCCGGGATTTCCTGCGCATCGCAAAACTCATGGGCGGCACCAACCTGCGCCACAGCGCCGACGGCACGTTCTCCAACAACCAGCACATCACCGGCACCCTGGGCATGGGGCACGACCCACGCACCTCGGTGTGCGACGCGTTCGGCCGTTGCCATCAGCACGATAACCTCTACCTGTGCGGAACCGGGGTGATGCCGACGTCGGCCACGGTCAACTCGACGCTGACCGCAGTGGCCTTGGCGCTGCGCAGCGCGCAGCACCTGATTGATAAGCAAAGCTGATGAACTGCTTTGAAAAACAAAATTATCAAAATAATCTAATGGCGTGACAATCCACCGATGCCCGTATCGTATCGAATCATCCAATAACAACGAGGTTCACACCATGCAAGACGTCGTCATCGTCGCCGCCACCCGCACCGCGGTCGGCAGTTTCCAGGGTTCGCTGGCCACCATCCCAGCCGTCGACCTGGGCGCTGCGGTGATCCGCCAACTGCTGGCCCAGACCGGCCTCGACGGCAGCCTGGTGGACGAAGTCATCCTCGGCCAGGTGCTCACCGCCGGCGCCGGCCAGAACCCGGCCCGCCAGGCTGCCATCAAGGCCGGCCTGCCAGTGGCCGTGCCGGCCATGACCCTGAACAAGGTCTGCGGCTCGGGCCTCAAGGCCCTGCACCTGGCTGCCCAGGCCATCCGCTGCGGCGATGCCGATGTAATCATCGCCGGCGGCCAGGAGAACATGAGCCTCGCCAACTACGTGCTGCCCGGCGCCCGCACCGGCCTGCGCATGGGCCACGCAAGCATGGTCGACACCATGATCAGCGACGGCTTGTGGGACGCGTTCAACGACTACCACATGGGCATCACTGCGGAAAACCTGGTGGAAAAATACGGCATCAGCCGCGAAGCCCAGGACGCCTTTGCCGCGCAATCCCAGGCCAAGGCTGCGGCCGCCATCGAGAGCGGGCGCTTCGTGGCGGAAATCACCCCCATCCTGATTCCTCAGCGCAAGGGCGACCCCATCGCCTTCGCCACCGACGAGCAGCCACGCGCCGGCACCACGGCCGACAGCCTGGCAAAGCTCAAGCCGGCGTTCAAGAAAGACGGCAGCGTCACGGCCGGCAACGCTTCGTCGCTGAACGACGGCGCCGCTGCGGTGCTGCTGATGAGCGCGGCCAAGGCCCAGGAACTGCATCTGCCGGTGCTGGCCCGCGTCGCCGCCTACGCCAACGCTGGAGTCGACCCGGCCATCATGGGCATCGGCCCGGTCAGCGCCACCCGTCGCTGCCTGCAGAAAGCCGGCTGGACCCTCGACCAGCTGGACCTGATCGAAGCCAACGAAGCCTTCGCCGCGCAAGCGCTGTCGGTGGGGCAGGAGTTGGGTTGGAACGCCGACAAGGTCAACGTCAACGGCGGCGCCATCGCCCTGGGCCACCCGATCGGCGCGTCGGGCTGCCGCGTGCTGGTGACCTTGCTGCACGAAATGATCAAGCGCGATGCGCGCAAGGGCCTGGCGACCTTGTGCATTGGCGGCGGGCAGGGGGTGGCGTTGGCGTTGGAGCGGGTGTAACGCCCGGACGCGGGGGGGGGGGGCGGGGGGCACAGAATGGAAGAACCGGGGCCCCCCCCCCCCCCCACCCCCCC